>JAYSVZ010000576.1:0-4028 GCA_043718305.1 Planctomycetota bacterium
TTCGCCTGGAACGGCGTCAGCACCTGGCCCTGGACCAGCGCATCAATCCACACCGAATCGAAAGCGGGCAAGTCCTGGCACAGCGCTTTCGCGAACCCCTGACACGCCAGCACCCTCTGCGGCGTCGCCAGTTGGAGCGACTGCAAGAGGTCGAGCAATGACTGCGAAGGGGGTTCGATCGCCATCCTTGGCCTAGTTTCCGAGAGAGAGTTTGAGTCCGTGTGATTTATGGCAGATCGGTAGCGATCAGGAAACAGGAGTTCGGCGGAAATGGCTGGACACCGTGCGAGAAGCACCCCGAAGTCCAGATCGAAAGGGAAAGCGAAATCGGGCTTCACCAAGGCTAAAAGTATAAGTTGGAGTCCAACCTTTAGGCTGTTCCGGACAGGCTAAAGCCTAGACTCCAGCCCCGAGTCTGAGAGTGGCGGACGGGGAATGAGTATCCCAGAGTCGCACACGGCGATCTTGATGGGTTATGCTGCCTTGGCAGTGCCGGGGTTCAACCTGCTTGGGAGGCTGTCGAATGTCGCGTTTGCTCATTGGGTTCGGATGCCTATTGCTCGTGGTCATGTCGAGCGAAGGGCTCTGTCAGGCTCAAGATGGTCCCGGTAAACCGCCCGCGAGTTTGACCTACCTCGAATTCATCCGCGCCTCGGCACAGCGCGATGTCGCAGCCGGTGGCGCTCCACTTCCCGATCTGGCGGCTGCTCAACGCCGACTCGCTGTGGTCCGCAAGCGGCTGCTGGAAGCGTGGGGCGGGTTCCCGGAGGTGCCGTGCGATCTGGCCCCGCAGAAACTCGGCGAGATCGACCGCGACGGGTACAAGTTGGAGCGGCTGTTGCTCCAGACCTACCCTGGCGTCTGGATGACAGCCCATGCGTACGTGCCCAAGAAAGACGGCAAACTCCCGGCGGTGCTGTGCGTGCATGGTCACTGGAAGGAAGCCAAGCAGGCTCCGCAGGTGCAGGCCCGCTGCATCGGCCTGGCCAAGCATGGGTTCTTCGTGCTGGCGGTCGATGCCTTCGGAGCCGGGGAGCGCGGAGTCGGGGAGGCCCTCGGCGAGTACCACGGCGAGATGACCGCAGCCACTCTGCTGCCGACGGGCAAGCCGCTGTCGGGGATTCAGGTGTACGAGAACATGCGGGCGGTCGACTATTTGCAAAGCCGTCCCGAAGTTGACCCCGACAAGATCGGGATCACCGGAGCCAGCGGCGGCGGGAACCAGACGATGTACGCCGGAGCCTGGGACACGCGGTTCAAGGCGGTCGTGCCGGTCTGTTCTGTCGGGACTTACAACGCCTACCTTGGAGCGGCGTGCTGCATGTGCGAGGTCGTGCCGGGTGCGGCCAGTTGGTGCTGTGAAGGGGAGATCCTCGGCCTGTGCGCCCCGCGCGGGTTGATGATCTTCAACGCCACCAAGGATGCGAACCAGTTCTCCGTGAAAGAGGCCCGCAAGTCGATCGCCGTGGCCCAGACGTTCTTCGACTTGGCCGGAGACCCAGCCGCCCTGCAGCAGACCGTCTTCGAGTGGCAGCACGACTACAGCTCCACGATGCGCGAGCGGATGTACGGCTGGATGACGCTGAAGCTCAAGGGCCAAGGCGACGGCTCCCCGCTCCCCGACCCGGCGATGACCCTCGAAGACCCCGAATCGATCCGCTGCTACCCCGGTGATACTCGGCCCGATGACTGGGTGACGCTGCCGATGTTCGCCGCTGCGGAAGGGGAGCGGTTGGTGCAGCGGATTGAGGAGCCGGTCGATACGGCGGCTTGGGAGGCGCTGCAGCCGATCACACGCGAGAACCTGCTGCGGTCGAGTGTTTTCAAGAACAATCCGCGAGCGGATGAGCCGGATTCAGGATTCAAACAAGTTGCATTAGAAGAGGGGAATGAGGGTGTTCCCCTGACATACGAATCGGAACCGGGTGTGATTCTGTCAGCACGATTTCGTTACAAGCTAACCGATCAATCAATAATCGGCCGTGGTCAACTGGTGATCATCGTCAACTTGGACCCGGAGAATGCGGCTTTAGTGACACGTCTGGAAAAGGAATGTCTGGCACTCGGACGGAATGTGTTGACTCCGCAACTGCGAGCCACAGGTCTCAATTCTCCAGCCGGTGATAAGATCGGACAGGCCCCCGATCACAATTCTGGTGAGTGGGGGTTGTGGGTTGGTCGTCCTTTGCTGGGACAGTGGTGCCATGATTTGCAGCGAGTCATGTCGGCATCGCTTTCGAGTAATCCTGTCTCTTCTGGGGAACACCTTTTTACGTACTCATTGATTCCGAGTGCAGAGATCGATGTCATCGGAATAGGCACCGCAGGCCCGGTGGTCCTCGCAGCCGCTGCCGTCGATAAGCGCATCACGCGCGTGGCGACGGTGAACTCGCTGGCCAGCTATATCAGCCCCGTCCCGTATCGAGGACAGCGACTCGGCCTGATGGCACCGGGCATCCTGCGCGATGTCGGCGATATCCCGCAGATCGCGGCATTGATCTCACCGCGTCCACTGACCATCGCGGGTGGCGTCACCGGCGGGGGTGAGGTGCTTGATGAGGCGAAGCTCAAGGCGGCCTACCGCTGGACCAGCGGGGCGTATGGCCTGACCGCGAAGGAACCAGCACTGACGATTCTAGCCGGAGAACTGGACGTGAAGGAGTTCCTGAAAACGGAGCCGTAAGCGACCGTGGGATAGGCTTTCAGCCTGTCATGCGAGTCTGGTAAACCTTAAACCTCAACGTCGATCTTCAATCAAGACCGACAGGCTTCCAGCCTATTCCACGAGGGAGACACCGACTTCGATTCCTGAAAAAAGATCGACTGGGTCGGACTCACCATCTCTCACTACGGTCACTCTCACTTCAACTCAATAAACACATCCATCTGCTGCCCAATGAAAATCGAATCGGCCTCGGAGGTCACTTCGTAGAGGACTTGTAACACGCGGGTATCGATGCGTTCGGTGTTGTCACCGGTCAGCGATCGTTTCGGGATGATGAATGGCTCCAGTCGCACAAAGCGGAGTTCGAAGTTTCGTTCGCCATCACCGCGCACGACGCCGCTGGCGGCCCCTTCTTTTCGGAAGCGGGGGACATCATGTTCGTCGATGTCGACGCGGACATGTTTGCGACGGACATCGCCGAGCATCACCAATGCCTTGCCAGCGCTATCGACCGATTCGCCGGGTCGGATGTTGACTTGCAGGACTTCCAACTCGACCTCCCCAGCGGCATCGTTGAGGGTCGGGGTGTCGACGCGGTGGCGTTCGAGTTGAATCTTGAGGCGAGTTACCTCAGCTTCCGCCAAGGCCACAGCCGCGCGGCTGATTGCCTTGTCAGGTTCCCAGGCCCCCGCGAGGAGGCGGGCCTCGTCGGCCTTCGCCCGTGCGACCTGGAAGCGAGCTGCAGCGAGTTTTTGGCGGCTGGAGACGACGGAGGCATCGGTGGTGGCGTTGTCCTTGGAAAGGCGTTCCTGGCGGTCACTTTCATCCTGCCACTGCAAGACCATCGCCTCGGATTCTTGTCGCAAGGCGACGATCGGCGGGATGTCCTCGGGGCGCGGCATCTGTTCGAGTTTGGCCAGTTCCGCCTTCGCACTCGCGAGCCGGGCCTCGCCGGCCAAGAGGTCCGCGCGAACCTGCCGCGTGTCGAGTTCGAACAGCGGTTCCCCCGCTTTGACACGCTGACCGACCTTGACCACGACGCGATCAATGATCCCCGGCAGATGGGCGCCGATCGAGATATTCTCAGTCGCCGACTCGACCAACCCCGCTCCCGCCACGCGGTTGACATACGGCGAAGTCGCCGGTTGAATCGGCGGGTCAGTCTTCGGAACCTCGCGCTGCCGCGACTGAATATGATTCACCCCAAAGGCCAACATGCCCAGGGCGACAACGGGGAGAAGCCAGGTTTTGAACATGGTGTGCGGAGTCCTTGGTTATTCGTGCGCCACGAGTGGAAAACCGCTCTGGGCGACTGTTTGGTTGGCAACCTGATCGACCAGTCCATCAGTCATCGACACGATCC
>JAYSVZ010000577.1:0-4021 GCA_043718305.1 Planctomycetota bacterium
TTCGTCCTGCTGGCCTTCACCCACTGGCGCGACGCCCACCCCCAAACCCAGTCCCCACCCACGCCACCACCCAAACATCAACCCGCCTGACCCCCGAAACCCTGTCGGCTTCAGCGCGGAGTGTCCTAAATTCACACCACTTGCCCTACACCGTCAGTCGTCGATCCCGGCTGGCAACGTTCCACTCCGCGACGAGCTGGCCATCCTCGACGACATAGACACTGCGATGCAGCGCGGACGTGGGGCAGATGTGTTTGGGGATCGCCAAGAGCCAATCTCCCGGCTGCCACTTTCCGGCGTGGTCCGTTTCGACGACGAGATGCTCCTCATTGTGGAGCATCTGTTGCCCGTCGGGGATCGCGGGGAGGGTCACACGCTGGCCCATCGGCGGGTCGCTGGCCACGGCCTTGGTCCCGACATCCAGCGTCACGCGGCGGTCGGTCGGGCGGCTGATGACTCGCGTGAAGATGAGGGCTGCCAGTCCGAAATCGGCCAGGTCTGGATACCGGTCGCCGTAATTCGTGTCGTGGTACAGGCTCGTCCCGGGGCTGAGTTCGAGAGCTGGATCGGTGATCCCACCATAGACCGGAAAGGTCGGCGTCCCTCCGCATACGATTCGGGGCACTGGTAAACCTCGCTGCACCAATTGATCGCGAAAGGTCGCGATCCGGTCCCACACCGCCATCACGGCTGCGCGGCGTTCCTCGGGGTCGGGCTGGTTCTGGTGCCCGTCGTACTGGTGCAGCCCCGCCGGTTCCAGGCCCTTGGTCCGTGCGATCTGTTCGTAGAGCGCGAGGGCCTCGGGGCCGACCACGACTCCCGTGCGATCCCGACCGGGGTTGATATCGAGGGCTGCGCCGAGCCTCACGTTGTGCTTTGTCGCCGCAGTTCCAAGTTGCTCGATGCAACGAGCGTTGTCGACTGTCGTGGAGAACCGAACCGCCGGGAACAGCCCCGCAAGTTTCGCCAACCGCTCGATATTTGGTCCGACCAAAGGGTACGAGACCATCACGTCCGGAGCCCCCGCGCGGGCGAGCATCTCGGCCTCGGCAATGGTCGCGGCCTTATGCTTGGTAATCCCCCGGGCGATTTGAAGCTGAACAATCTCTGCGATCTTGTGCGTCTTGCAATGCGGTCGCAAGCGACTCGGACTGCCCGCGATCCGAATGATTGTGTCGAGGTTACGCAGGAGCTGGGAGCGAAAAATGATGAGTGACGGACTCAGCAGTTCGTCGGCACAATCGAGGCGATGTTCAGCGGTCAGAAGGGTCATCAAGTCACCCGTGGAGGTCGGGGTACCGGGCGCGTCACGCCACTGGCATCGTCTCGGCCATCGCCCGGGCCGCCATTAACAATCCCACGGCATCTAGGCCCAGATCGGCCAGCAATTCCCCGCGTTCGCCGTGTTCGATGAACCGGTCGGGGATACCTAAGCACTTGATCCGGCGGGTGTCGAGGCCCGCGGCGTTGGCCGCTTCCAGAACCGCAGAGCCAAAGCCGCCGTTCAAGGTATTTTCCTCGACGGTGATCACGAACCCGCCCTGTTCAATCGTTTGCGTGACTGGATCGAGGTCCAGTGGACGCAGGAACCGGGCGTTGACCACCCCCACATCCAGGCCATCCGAACGCAGCTTCTCAGCGGCTTTGACGCAATCGATGAACATCGTGCCAAAGGCCAGGAAGATGCCATCCTTGCCCATCGAGTGAACCTCGGCTTTGCCCAGTTCCAAAGGAGCGACGGTTCGTTCGACGGTCGCGACGTTGGTCTTGGGGTAACGGATCGATGACGGGCCGCTCAGCTTGAGTGACAAATTGACCATCGGGGCCACATCGGCCTCATCGCCGGGGGCCATGATCGTGATGTTCGGGAAGACCCGCATGTAGCTATTGTCGAACAGCCCGTGGTGCGTCGGGCCGTCCGGTCCGCATAGCCCCGCGCGGTCCATTGCGAACACAACCGGCAAGTTCTGGAGGGCGACTTCTTGGAAGATGTGATCGAAGCTCCGCTGCAGGAAGGTGCTGTAGATGTCGACGATGGGCCGCATGCCCGCCTTGGCCATGCCAGCTGCGAAGGCGACGGTGTGGCCCTCGCAGATGCCGGTGTCAAAGAACCGCGAGGGGAACTCGGAGCGGATCGCCTGCAGCTTGTTCCCTTCGCACATGGCAGCGGTCAGGACGCAAACGCGCGAGTCGGTCCGCATCTTGGCCAGGATCGCATCGCTGACGGTATCGGTGTAAGCCCGGCTGGATCCCTTCTTGGTAAAGATCACGCCGGAGTCATCATCACGGCTGAACGGCGATGGCGAGTGGAACTGCACCGGGTCGGCCTCGGCGGGCTTGAAGCCGTGCCCCTTTTCGGTGAAGACGTGCAAGAGGACGGGCCCCTTGATCTCCTTCACCATCAGCAGGTATTCCCGCAGCGACTTCAAGTCGTGCCCATCGACGGGACCGATGTAGCGGAAGCCCATTTCTTCGAAGAGCTTCCCGCCATGCAGGAAGGTCTTCACCGCTTCCTTGACGCTGCCGATCATCTCCTTGGTCGGCTCGCCGACCAGCGGAAGTTTATTGAGCAGCCAGGTCACATCTTTCTTGAGGCCGTTATAGAACGGGGCGGCCCGAGCCTTGTCGAGGTACTTGGCCAGCCCCCCGACGCGGGGGCAGATGCCCATTTTGTTGTCGTTGAGAATGACGAGCAGATCCTTGTCGAGTCCGGCGGCATTGTTGAACGCCTCGAACACGATCCCCGACGGAAAGGCCCCGTCCCCGATCACGGCCACCGACTTGCGGCCCTGTTCCGGATGGATCAAATCGTCCCCGGCCTTGAGTCCCAAGACCGTCGACACGCTGGACCCCGCGTGTCCCGTCACGAACAAGTCGTAATCGCTCTCCGCCGGATTCGGATAGCCCATCAGGCCCCCCTTGCGGCGGATCGTATTGAACTGCGGGAACCGCCCCGTCACGAGCTTGTGCGGGTAGATCTGATGACCCGTGTCCCAGATCAGCCGGTCCTTCGAGAAGTCGAACACCTGGTGCAGGGCGATGCACAATTCGACCACGCCGAGGTTGCTCGCGAAGTGCGCCGGGCGATCGCTGACGATCTCACACAGCGCATCCCGGATCTCCTTGGCCAATTGGACAAGTTGCTGATCGCTCATCGCCTTGAGTTCGGCGGGCGATGCGATCAGGGGCAACAACTGGTAGTCCATCTAGTGATCCCTCTCGATGATGTATCTGGCGAGTGCTTGCAGGTGGGCGGACTTTGGCCCGAAGACCGCCACCGCGTCGCACGCGCGTTCGACCAAGGCCACTGCCCGTCGTCGGCTCTCGTCCAGGCCGAGGAGCGACGGGTAGGTCAGCTTGTTCAGATCGGAGTCCTTGCGAACGCCTTTCCCCATCTTGCCCGCATCGCCGACGACATCCAACAGGTCATCCGCAATTTGGAAGGCCAGTCCGATCGATTCGCCGTAAACTTGCAGGCTGCGTAGATTGTGCGGGCTCGTTTGGGCGATGCGACCGCCCATGAGCAGTGCTGCTGAAAGTAAACGCCCCGTTTTTCGGCGATGAATCGCTTCGAGTTGCTCGATCGTGCGAATCGGGTGGGTTTCGGCTTCGAGGTCCGCTTGCTGCCCGCCGACCATCCCCTCGGCCCCAGCCGCGTTCGCCAGTTCCACGCAGCAGGCGGCTGCGACTTCCGCCGGCTTCACATCGCGAGCCAAGATCTCAAAGCCCCGCGTCAGTAGCCCATCTCCGGCCAGGATCGCGGTCGCCTCGCCGAACTTGATGTGATTCGTCGGCATCCCCCGGCGGAGATCGTCATCATCCATGGCGGGCAGATCATCGTGAATCAGCGAGTAGGTATGGATCAACTCGATCGCACAAGCTGCGGGGAGCGCGGCCTCGATTGTCCCCCCGCACGCCTCGCAAGCCAGCAGCGTCAGGACCGGCCTGATCCGCTTGCCGCCCGCTGCCACGCTATACAGCATCGACTCGCCGAGCAGAGCCGGGCAATCCCCCGAAAAAA
>JAYSVZ010000578.1:0-12820 GCA_043718305.1 Planctomycetota bacterium
GACCTCTACGCGGCCGGACTGCGGCGGCTGAACGTCAGTCTCGATGCCCTCAACGCCGAGAAGTTCAAGCAGATCACCCGCCGCGAAGGGTACGAAAAAGTCCTCGAAGGCATCGAGGCTGCGGTCAAAGTCGGCTTCCAGCAGATCAAGATCAACGCCGTCTCGGTACGCGGACTGACCGAGGACGAACTGATCCCGTTCGGCCACTTCGCCCGCCAGACCGGCCACGAGGTCCGCTTCATCGAATACATGCCGCTCGACGCCGACAACGCCTGGGAACGCGACAAGGTGCTCTTCGCCCAGGAGATCATCGACGCCATCTCGGCTGGCATTCGCCCGCTGCTGCCCATCCCTAATGCCGACCCCCGCGCCCCCGCTGCGGACTACCAGTTCGACGATGGCGTGGGCCGCATCGGGTTCATCGCCTCGATTAGCCGACCGTTCTGCGAGAACTGCAACCGCTTCCGCATCACCGCCGACGGCAAGCTCCGCAACTGCCTGTTCAGCCTCGAAGAGACCGACCTCCGCAGCTTGCTGCGTGGCGATGCTCCCGATGATGTGATCCAGCAAGCCGTCCGCGACTCGATCCACGCGAAGTGGGAAGGCCACGAGATTAATACTGCCCGGTTCATCCAGCCGACGAGGCCGATGTACTCGATCGGCGGGTAGATCGCCGCTTTTTGCTCCGCAATTCGCATATCGCAGGCGGGACCAGTGCGTAACGAGAGTACACTCTCGTTCGGAATTTCAGTCGCGGAGCGACGTGAGCTACGGTCCCGCGACTACTTCGCGGCCTTCACCACATCATCCGCTGTCATCCGCAGTTCCTTCATCACCGTATCACCCGGAGCACTAATCCCGAAGCGGTCGATGCCGATCACTTGGCCTTCATCGCCGACGTACTTCCACCACAGGCCGCTCACGCCCGCCTCAATGGCGATGTGTTTCTTACTGAATGATCCCCTATTCTTGTTGCGGTTTAACACGAAGCAAACCCCGTTTCAAGACCACAGGGGGGCCATACTCGAAGCGAACGGGAGAAATCCACCGTGCGGTCGGAAGCAGGTGAACTTCGAAGATAAATTCACCAACTTGATCTTTCTCTAAACAAATAAACGACCAATACCAGTTCTCCCCACCCGCTTTCCATAAACCCAGCGACTCTTTACGAACGGGTGTTTTCGGTACAGGTTGTTTGCCATGCCCACCCGCCGACCAGAAGGGGCTGACTCCTTCATTGACCAGCATCCAGCTTCGTTTAAGTCCAGGACGATTTATGGCGTTTACACCACCTCGTAATGTTGAATCGTCGTTCGCTTCTCCGTTTCGAGGATAGATAATCACCATCATGGACCAATCTGAAGCTCCTTCCACCTTTCGTCCTTCGTATTCCGTTGGCGATTGTTTGGCTGGCTCAATTCCAAACTGGGCGATGAAACCCTCGTTGATGGGGATTTCAACGACATCGGGAATCGGAACCGATTTCTTCGAGTCAAGGACTCGATCGGCATGGAAAGTCGCCACAAAGTCATTGGGTGGTACGGGGTCGACCGGGCGCACTGAACCACAACCCAACCCCAGGAACAAACACAGCACAATAAAGAATCGATGGCTTCGCATATCGGCCCTAAAAGTGGGAGATCACTTCGTTGCCATTGATGGTCCCGATGGCTTGCCAGACGGCATCGTCAATGACTTCATTGAGGAAGCGAGCGCTGCCATCGATCATCAGAATGTTGACTCCATCGGGATGCAAACTCGATGGTGGAATCAGATAAAATAGCCCGGTGATCCCTCGGTCCTCGGGGCCGTTGTAGCAGCCAGCTTCGTTGGGAAGGAGCAAGTGATTGTAAGCCGCCCCACCCGTGTGATATCCAAACATGTGGCTTCCCCAGAACTGGGGAAACACCGTGGTTCGACGCGCTCGGCACTCTTGAATCGCCATTGATTCCTGTCCGCGCAGTGCGTAACGAGTTGCAGTGAACCAGAAATAACGTTTCGGTTCTGCCTCCATTTCCTCAATCGAAGGCACATGGTTTTCAATCGGGACACCGACGAGTCTCTCGGAGATGGCGGCTGTGTTGGACATCCCATCGATCACATCTTGGGGGCGGGTGCTTTCTGAAACACGATCATAGCCATTTGTCGGATCATTATCGTGAAGGATGGTCCCCTCGTTGAGGTAGTAGTTCGAGTTTCCTCCGCCGATTATGTGGAGAGCATCATCGGGGCATAAGAAGACCGGAACTTTATATTGAATCGATGCGATTTGAGCGGGACTCAATTGATTCATATTCAACAGTTCGTGGTACAGCGGGGCTTGGTCTAAGCCAGGCAACATCAAGCGAAAAGCAGTACCACCCGTAGGAAAACTCCCATACGTTTCGCAGTGATTCGCAGCCGCCAAGCCCATCTGCTTTAAGTTATTAAGACATTGCGACCGCCGAGCCGTTTCTCGCACCTGCTGAGTCGCTGGCAGTAATATCGCGACCAGCAGGGCAAGAATGGCAATGGAAACGACCAGTTCAACGATCGTGAAGCCGAACTTCAAGGCAGTCATTCTGGTTCGTTTCATGCGAATCTCCATCATGGGTTGGATGTAAATGTCACCGGCCCCGCATAAACCCACGGATCATTCGGAAGGAGCGACGATCGGCACTCTGCGTAACAGTAGATCATGTATGTTCCCGGGTAAGCGAAGATATCATTGCAATACCATTGATGAACAGTCATCATCATCGCGTTTGTGTTCGTTCCTTGGTATTCGTATGCATTGAAGGGGGCGCCCCCAGGATTTGCTACGTTTTGATGCGTACCCAAAAGAACAGGAGTGGACGGCATTGTGTTCTGCACTCCGTAAATCTTGATGCGGTACTCCACATCAGGGTTTGTGTTGTACTTCCAGTCATTGAACTTGATCGAACCAGCCTGACTGGCATTGGTCATACCAACGGCGATCACGGCGACGATCAGTCCTCGAACAGTGGAAGCGATGGAAAGTGACATTGTCTGGTCCTTACCGAAACTGAGAAGCGGCCTCCATGGATGTTGGGGCGTGTCAGCCCATGCGTCCCTTGCATTGTATCGTAAGGTACACACACACACACAGCTTACGTCAATCAACTCCAGAACTTCGGCCAATGATGAACGCTACATGAGGGAATGCAAACGGCGAACAGTGGATCAACGCTTTCATTTTGCCTCAGTTTCCAAGCATAACTCAAGCATTCCGGGGTGGTTGCTACTTCGCAGCCTTCACCACATCATCCGCCGTCATTCGCAGTTCCTTCATCACGGTATCGCCCGGGGCACTGATCCCGAAGCGGTCGATGCCGATCACTTGGCCTTCGTCGCCGACGTACTTCCACCACAGGCCGCTGACACCCGCCTCGATGGCGATGCGTTTCTTACAGCTCTTCGGCAGCACCTCATCGCGGTAGGCGGCACTCTGGCGGTCGAACCGCTCGAAGCAGGGGAGCGACACGACGCGGGTTCCCGGGCCAAGTTGTTCGGCGGCCTTCATTGCGTGTTGCAACTCGGAGCCGGTCCCGATCAGGATCGTGTCCAGCTGGTCGGTTTCCTTCTTCGCGATGTAACCACCCAGAGCAGCCCCTTCGCGACGGACCGACGCGGGGATCGATGACTGTGAAGGGATGTTCTGCCGAGTCAGCAGCAGCACCGTCGGGCCATCGGTCCGGTGGAGGGCGGCTACGAAGGCTCCGGCAGTTTCTTCGGGATCGGCGGGGCGCATCACGTCGAGGTTCGGGATCACGCGGAGGCCGCTGCAGGTCTCGACCGGCTGGTGGGTCGGGCCGTCTTCACCGACACCGATGGAGTCGTGCGTGAAGATGTAGATCGTCGGCAGATGAGCCAGAGCGGCGAGGCGAATCGATGGACGCAAGTAATCGGCGAAGACGGCAAAGGTCGCCCCGCTGGCCCGGAAGATTCCGTCATAGGCGATCCCGTTCATGATCGCCCCCATGCCATGTTCGCGAATCCCGAACCAGATGTTGCGGCCATCAGCGGTGCCGGACTGCGGCTCGAAGTCCTTGCCGCCCTTCATGTAGTTCTTGGTCGACCCGTACAGGTCGGCACTGCCCGAGACGAACAGCGGCATCGCCTTGGCAATCGGTTGCAGGACATCACTGCCCGCTTGCCGCGTGGCGATCTTGGCATCGGCGGGGAACTCCGGGATCGATGCGAGCAGATCAGCGGGCACCTTCTTCGCGACACCATCGGCCAGCAACTGGGCCTTGTCTGGATTGGCCTTCGACCAAGCGGCGAACATCTTCTGCCACGCATCGTACTTGGCCACCAGCGTCGTCTTATGAGCCGCGAAGTGCTGCTTCACCTTATCCGAAACGTAGAAGTGTTCCGCCGGCAGCCCCAGCCCCTTGCGGGCCGCGTCCGAGAACTTCGCCCCGCCCTCGCCGTGACCGGCTGCGGTGCCGGCCACTTCGGGAATACCGCGAGCGATTTGCGTCTTGGCGACGATGAGCTTGGGGCGCCCGTTGTCGTTGGCCTTGGCTGCTTCGAAGACTCGCAGCAGGGCGGTCATATCGTGTCCGTCGACCGTCACCGCATCCCAGCCCAGCGCCACGAACCGAGCGGTCACATCGCCGCTCTGGGTCTTGATCGCCATCGCATCGAGCGTGACATCGTTGGAGTCGTAAATCAGGATCAGGTTGTCGAGTTGAAAATGCCCGGCGAATGAGGCCGCCTCGTAAGCGACCCCTTCCTGAAGGCAGCCGTCGCCAGCCAGCGCCACGATGTGCTGGTCGAAGATCGTGTAATCGGCGGTATTGAAGCGAGCTGCGGCCATCTTGGCGGAGACGGCGTAGCCGACGGCATTGCCGACTCCCTGGCCGAGTGGACCGGTCGTGGCCTCGACGCCGTCGGTCTCACCGTATTCGGGGTGGCCCGGTGTCTTGCTGTGCAGGACGCGAAAGTTCTTGACCTCGTCCAGTGACAGGTCATACCCCGCCAGATGCAGCCAAGAGTACAGGAACATACTCCCGTGCCCCGCCGAGAGAATGAACCGGTCGCGGTTGAGCCACTTGGGGTCCGCCGGGTTGTACGACAAGGCGTGCCCAAACAGCGTCGCCCCAATCTCTGCTGACCCTAGCGGCAGACCCAGATGCCCGGATGAACATTTGTGGACCGCATCAATCGCTAGCCCCCGAGCAATGTTGGCCGCTTCGGACAGAACGTCGATGGGGAGTGTGCTCATGTCGGGTCGTGCAGCGGGAACAGAGGGGAATTCCGGCCAAATCAGCCTCGAACTCCGAGGCTTCGCCAAGCCCGACATGCTACGGCGGGGCCTTTCCAGACGCAACTCTTGCGTCTCCTCACTTAGGAAGAGCCTTGTGTCGATCGCAATAACAAAAGCCCACGGGTTGCAACCCATGGGCTTTTGTGAATCAATGACAGTTTTCCCGGTCGCCAGGACTCAGGCGGCGTCGAATTCGGAAATTCGGTTCTGGGGCGAGAACGGCGAGAGGGCATCCTCCGACGCATCTAGGCGGAACTGCATGATGTAGGCGTCCTCGCTCGTGTCGTCATAGTGGTGACGCAGCACGTTCGTGGCGCGGAAACCCTGTTCCTTGAAGAAGAGTTGCCCGTCGAGGTTTCGCTCGCGGCACTCCAGCATGATCTCGTTTCGCCGCTGTTGGGACAGCTTGTCGATCAGCCGCAAAACCATCTGCGATCCGATCCCGTTCCGCCGGACTTCCGGGGCGACGGCGAAGTTCAAGATCTGCAGCCGCGACTTGTGCAGCTCATAGATCATGAACCCGACGATCTTGTGATCGTGTTCTGCGACCATCCCGATGCAGTTCCGCTGCCGTAAGCAGCAGAGGAAGTCTTCGTCGGTCCACGGAAAGTCGAAACTCGCCGCTTCGATCCGAAGGACTTCCTGCATATCGCGGCGAATGAGCCAGCGAATCTGGACGTCGAGATGTTGTTGCTCTTGGCGCGTAACACTCACGTCGGCCTCCTTGCCGCATGTGCGCGTGGCAGTCGGGGTATGTTGTGACCCGCCTGCGGTTTGCGACTCAGTCGCAATCGCGAGGGGTCACGATAACACAGCCGTTCCGACTCGGAAAGATCGATCAAGGCATTTTTCCCCGGTCTCCCAAACCACCGGCGGGATCAGCCGCAAATGGTCGTTCACCGGACAGCTTCTGTGGCGCGAAGTTTCAAGGGATGCATTTCAGGGTCGTGCTCCTCTCATCGGCACCGGGCGATTCAGTTGAGAAGAGTTTTCCGATCGGAAGCAACGAGTTGTGGGACAGTTTCGTTGCCAACTCCAGTTCGCCACTGGCCCTGACCATCAATTTGGCCGCACACGGGGCACCTCAGAATCGAGCTTTACGCCCAGACAGGTACTTCACCAACGCGTGATCGAACCGCATACTGGTGTCGAGCTCCACGTAGTCGGCCCCCATCCCGAGGCATTCCTTGCGGTAAGTCCCCCGCAGCTCGTTAATGGCCTGCAAGTAGTCGGCCTTAATCGCCTGGGCATCGACGATCAAGTTCTGGCCCGACTCCGGTTCCAGCAGATCGAGCATCCCGTCGTAGGGGAAGTGGACCTCGGACTCGTCGAGGACGTGGAAGATGATGACATCATGCCCGCCGAACCGCAGTTGGCGGATCGCCTGCAACACCGGCTCCGGCTCCACGAGCAGATCGGAGAAGAGCATGACCAGGCTCTTGTGCCGGAGCATGCTCGCGGTCTGCCGTAAGTTCTTAGCCACATCGGTGGGCCCCGTGGGCTTCGCCTTCGCCAACAGAGCCAGAATGTTCCCGAGTTGAGCCCGCTTACTGCGGGCGGGCAAGCTGGCCCGAATCTTATCATCAAACGTAATCAATCCGACCGGGTCTTGCTGATGAACCATCAGGTAGGCCAGGGCGGCTGCGAGGCATACCGAATAGTCAAACTTGGTCAGATCCTGGCGATAGGTGAACGCCATACTCTCGGAAAGGTCCATCACCAGATACCCAGTGATGTTCGTTTCGGCCTGATACTTCTTGACGTAGTATCGATCGGTCTTGGCGTAAACGAGCCAGTCGATGTCCTTCGGATCGTCCCCTTCCGAGTAGCGTCGATGCTCGCTGAACTCGACGCTGAAGCCTTGAAAGGGACTCCGATGCAGCCCCGTCAGAAACCCCTCGACAATAAACCGCGCGCGCAAGTCGAGCCGGGCGACAGTGCGAATCACCTCGGGTCTCAGGTATTGCTCGGCACCAGCCATGGGGCGTTGGGGGTTCGGAAGTGTGTTTGGCGAGTGACGAAACTACGGTATCGATCCCGCACCGACTTCACCAGTGCAGGCCGTGGGTTGTGTCAGCCAGGGGGTTGAATCGCCCTTCTCGGGAGTGATGTTTCGGGCGGGTAGAATTCGACTCGAATCATTCGCTTCGTCCTTCGTAGTAACCCATGATGGATTGATGGATCCCTGGTAACGAGTCGTTATAGATGTCCAGGATGGTGATCTGGCTCCCCGTTACCTGGATGACGAGCCCGGGGATTACGGGGGTGATCGAAAACCGGGGAGCACCAGTCAGTTTGACCGACACAATTTCATCCCACCGAAGCTTCCCCTTCAGCTTTCCCTGCATCAGGGCGATTCCCGTCGGCGTAATCAACAGTGTGCTTTCCTGCCAGTTCTTGGCATGGGGTGTCACACGGTCTCGACGGGCATAGCTCGCCAACACGAACATCCCACCAAAGACTCCCATAATGATTGTGGGGATAATCCAACTCTCTGAAAACGGAGTGACTAGCCCCCACAATAGACCCGTGAAGAGCAGCACGAGTCCCACCATCCGGATGACAGTCCCCGAATTCCCTGGTTCGATCATCTCCCGAGGGCTGAAGCAGAACACCTTTTCGAGCCCGAACAGTTCCAACTGCTCCTTCAAATGATTTTGCAGTGCGGGATGGATGTAACCCCAAGTCCGCGGGGCGAGTTTCGATTGCAGGAACTCGAGTAGCGCATCGGACGGATGGTCAATCGAACTGGGGATCACGAATGTCCCGTTCTGGTGAATGACCTTAATCGGAAACTGCGGTCCCTGAATATTCGGCTTCGCGTTGATCACGGATCGAATCTCGGCATACGGAATCGCTTGGTGATCGCTCTCGAGGAGGAGCCCCTGCGACTCAATCTCCATTCGAAACGGTCGCTCGCGATAGAGCCATCGCACAATCGCAAAGGCTCCCACCGGGGCAGCGGCCAAGGCGTTGTAGCCATCGCCGAAACTCCACGCCACTGCCAACGCCATCACCCATCCCACCCCCAGACCAATGGACACGATGGGTAGCGAAGGGAAGGACTCAAAGCGGGTTCCAATCATCTCCAGGACTCTCCGATCATGACCGCCAGATTGTGCAAGAAGTGAAACAGCATGGGCAGCCACAAGTGACCGCTCGCCAATCGCAAGTAACCGAGCGCGATTCCGATCAGTCCCAGAACCGGTAAGCTCAACGGCTGCCCCAGATGTGCCAACGCAAAGAGCAGTGCCGTGATCAGGATGGCCCCGGTGGGCGAGATCATTTCCAGGGCGGCCCCCATCGCGACTCGACGAAAGAACAATTCCTCCACAATCGCGGGTTGAACACAGAGCAGAATCAGTTGCAGGGGCCAAAGACTGCTGGCCACCATGATCTGGTTGGCCTGCGGATCGATTCCCAAGAAGTTTTGTAGCAATGAGTGGTAAGTGAAATTCAAGGCCAGCACACCGATCAGGAGAGGACCAGCGAGCGCCCAGGCCCGCACACGCTGATTGGCACTCGGCATGGGGATCGGAGCGGATGGGATCCATCGCATTGCCCACAGAACGATGATGGTGTCCGCGAATTCCAACGCCGCGATCCAACCGAGCAGTTGACCCACTTCCGGCTCCTGAAGCGGCTGCATCACGTCGACCGTCAGGGCAATTCCAGTCGCCGAAAGGATCGAAACAACCGCCATAGCGACGAAGGCCCACACGACTCGCACAATCGCCGGAGAGTTCGCTTTCAGGATGGAATCACGGACCGGGGAGTCGAGATTCTCGTAGGACCGATTCGCAGCCAGACAGGTCTCGCACTTGGGCTGTGAGGCCGCGTAGGGCTTCTCACACCGCCAACAGGTGACCATCTCGACTGGTTCTACATCCGTGAGAGGGGCCTCATGGTCATCTGGCCAGGCCTGCTCATCCGATGCTGGAAGGATGTCGCTCATGGAGCCCCTTTAATTACTGGGCCCCATCACGTTCGCTCTGATAGGCCCAGGCCGTCTGAACCGACTTTGCCAGGGACACCACGATAATCACCTTAAAGATGATTCCCCGAACGAGCGATGTCGGGTCGAGCATTCCAAAACCGGCGACGGATCCCACGTAGAGAATGAAGCTGGTGATCGTCAGCGGGACGGGATACTTCTTCACGAAGATCCCCGCCAGGACAAAAAACGCACCGAGGGCCATCCCAGCCCCGTAAATCAGGTAGACAACCGCCAGGACTCGCTCAAAGTCTGCGGGGCCGACGCCCGCATTGGCGACCTCTGTCCTCGAATTGGCGAACATGATCCCATTCATGAGCAGGGTCAAGACCCCGATAATGAGCAGGATATTCCGAGTCTTCCCGAGATCGGCCTCCCGAGTCGATTGAGCCAGACTGCCCAGTTCTGCATCTTCGTCAGCCATCGAATCCACCTTCAGAAAAAGAAACCTTTGGAAGTGTCAGCAACCGAACACCACGATACGTCCGATTGGCCAGGGGGCTACCGCATGCTATCGAGACTTACGGAGCTTGTCACTCCGTGGGAATGCACGAAAGTTTTCGTCCGTCGAGGCACACCAGCCCGGAACACCAAGTTCATCACGCGTGGCCCCTTGAGAAGTCCGTTCCTACGATCAAAGATCACGATCTGCTAAACTCCGACCTCACCCGGGCGACATCCGTCCGGCGACGCTCTTTTCGATTCAGGAACACGGCCCTATGAAGGTGCTGGTCATTGGCCAGGGCGGACGCGAGCATGCCCTCGTTTGGAAGCTCAAGCAGTCCCCCAAAGTTACCGAGATCTTCTGTGCCCCCGGAAATGCGGGGACAGCTCTCGACGCGCGCAATGTGGCGATTCCCAGCACTGACATTGATGGCCTGGTCCGATTTGCGCAGGCCGAGGGGATCGGTTTGACCGTCGTCGGGCCGGAAGCGCCGCTGGTCGCCGGGGTCGTGGATGCCTTTCTGAAGGCCGGTCTCACCGTCTTTGGCCCCAGCAAAGCCGCTGCCCAGCTCGAGGGAAGCAAGATCTTCTGCAAGGACATCCTGCGAAAGGCCCTCGTCCCCACCGCCGAGGCGTGGGCCTTTTCTCAAGCCGATGAGGCAATTCGGTTCCTCAAGGACCGCGAAGAAGCCCCGTTTGTCATCAAGGCCGACGGCCTCGCTGCGGGCAAGGGCGTCTTGATTTGCACCAACCGCGATGAGGCGATCGCCGCAGTCCAGCTTTCGATGACCAAGAAAGAGTTCGGAGCGGCTGGCGAAAAGATCCTGATCGAGGAATGCCTGATCGGCGAAGAGATCAGCATCCTGGCCATCGTCGACGGGCGGACGATCATCCCCCTCGAACCGGCCCAAGACCACAAGCGGGCCTATGACGATGACCAGGGGCCGAACACCGGCGGGATGGGAGCCTACACCCCGGCCTCGTTCGCGACGCCGGAACTGATGGCGACCGTGATCGAAAAGATCCTGATCCCGACCGTTCACACGATGAAGAAGCAGGGGTGCGAGTTCCGCGGCATCCTCTACGCCGGGATCATGCTGACGACCCAAGGGCCCAAGGTTCTCGAGTACAACGTCCGCCTCGGCGACCCCGAAACGCAGCCTGTTCTAATGCGGCTCAAGACCGATCTGTTCGAACTGCTACTGGCCGCAGCTGAGGGGCGACTCAAGGACTTCGAGTCGATCGAGTGGGACGAACGGACAGCAGTCTGTGTCGTGATGGCCGCTCAGGGCTACCCGCATAAATACACCAAGGGCCAAGTGATCCGTGGCCTCGATGCGGCGGCTCAACTGCCCGATGTCAAGGTCTTCCACGCGGGCACCGATCAGATGGGCAACGATGTGGTGGCCAACGGGGGCCGCGTGCTCGGCGTGACCGCTCTGGGGAGCGATGTGGCCGATGCCAAGCACAAAGCCTACGAAGCGGTTAAATGCATCCGCTGGGACGGCGGTTGGTGCCGAAAGGATATTTCGGACAAGGCCCGGCTCGGTGAGTTGATCCGCCACGGGGGGATGAAACCCAAAGTCGTGGAAGAGATCTCGGAAGACCTCTCAGCCGACGAAGAACAGGCCGAGTAGAGATTGTCGGCGATTTCTCCGAAATCGCCGGTGCGACCCGCTCCAGAAAATCTGGTTCTCATTCGAGCCTTCATCGAGTCGCGTCGCCCCAGCGATTTTGGAAAAATCGCCGACATGGAAAAATGACAGCCTCTTCGCGTTCGGCGTTCAGCCCACGGGCGTCCCCCATCCTGCCTCCTCTCGTTTCGTGAGAGGAGTAAGGGGTGGTCGCGGGCCGTCATTGTTTTGATAGTTTTCGTGTAAGGAATCGATCTGCTGCTCCGTATTTCCAGTGAATCGACAACACCCGTTGTCGATGACCAGCGCAACGACTGCCGTTGACGTTAATGAGACGCTTGGCGTCTTCGCAGCGGTGATTCGCTTCGCGCTGGATGAATCTTCTTGGGAGCAGATCATGTCTGTCACGCGTCGTAATGGAGTCAAGATTGTCCTGCCACGCACGGGAGCGGATGAGTTCTGGAAGCTGGTCCATGAGCACTTCGCATGTGCCGATGAACGCAAGTGGAGATATCTCGCGATGCTGGCCCTCCGCGAGAATGCCGGTTGGCCGTTGGATCGGATTGGCAACGTCTTTGGCCATCCGAAGGGCCACGTGACCCGCTGCCTGGCTCGGATCAAGCAGGAAATGCGCGTCACCTTCCAGGCCGAACCGGCTTTCTTAGACCTCCCGGATGATGAGGTGGAGGAAGCGGCAGCAGCGTAGGTGAAATTCGAAGCACCTATGAGGTGAAGTGACAAGTATCAAGTGCCAAGTGCCAAATCAGCACTCTGCCTTGTCACTTGTCACTTGCCACTTGTCACCCTTGCCCCTTGTCCCCTTCTCTCCCCCTATGCACATCCAAACCATCCCCCTCGCCGACCTGCAACCCGCCCCGTACAACCCGCGGCTGGCTCTCAAGCCGGGCGACAAGCGGTGGAAGAAACTCGAACGCTCGCTCGCGGAGTTCGAGCTACTCCAACCGATCATCTGGAACCGCCGCACCGGCCACATCGTCGGTGGCCACCAGCGCTGTGAGGTGCTCAAACACCAAGGCCACACCGATGTCGAGTGCGTCGTCGTCGACCTCCCCCTGAGTCGCGAAAAGGCCCTCAACGTGGCCCTCAACAACTCCGAAGTCGGCGGCGACTGGGAGGCCACTAAGCTGATGGCCTTGATCGAAGACCTGGCCGAGTCGCCCGACATCGACCCGACTCTCACCGGCTTCGACGAACACCAACTGCACAGCTTCCAATTCGAACCGGCCTCTTCCCCCGAGGACGATGCCGAGGACAAACCGGCCTCGAACCGAGTGATCGCCACACTGGAGATTCCGTACGCCCGATGGGCTGCGGTGCGAGAGAGCCTCGACGATCTCGTCGGCGAAGAACCGACCGTCAGGCTGCACGTGAAGCTGCCCGAGTGAAGTGTGATGCCCCGTAGGATGGGCAATCCTGCCCGTCCCCTTCGGCAGTCGGCCACCACGAACCAAGGCC
>JAYSVZ010000579.1:0-4019 GCA_043718305.1 Planctomycetota bacterium
CGCCATGAAGTCCAGGCTTTAGCCTGCCCCGGAGCAGCCTAAAGGCTGGACTCCAACTCGAAAGCTCTGCTGCATTGACCTCTCTTTCCGGAGACAACCATGTTACGCTGGACAAAACTAACTCTCATCGCAGCTGTGCCCCTAACTCTGATCGGGGCGGCCCTTCTCGGGGTCTGGGGGCGGTCGAATGCTGCTGAAGAACCGACGGTCCCGGCGGTCCCCGTGAGGGCGTCCGCAGACAAGCTCATCGTTCACGAGTGGGGCACGTTCACGACCTTCTCCGGGTCGAACGGGGTGCATCTCGACTTCCGCCCGCTGCTCGATAATGAGCTGCCGTCTTTCGTGTTCGATCGCGCCAGTCAGTCGGGCCATGTGAACTGGTTCAGCAAGGGGCGACTGCGGACTCGGGTGCGGATGGAGACGCCGGTCACGTACTTCTATACCGACCGCGAGCGAACGGTCCGGGCCAAGGTTGAGTTTCCGAAAGGACTCCTCACTGAGTTCTACCCACCCGTGGCATTGATGGCTCCAGCCTTCGACGAGAAGCTGGGACTGCAAGGTGATGGAGAGCTGATCGGCAAGGGCATGCTCGACTGGGGCGAGATCGATCTGTACCCGATCTCCAGCTTGCGAACTCAAGTCAAGGATCAACAGACCGCCGAGTGGATGGCTCAGCATCTCGCCCATTCGATCCTGCCCAATGCCGATGGCAATCACTACGCCGCCGCCCGTAACACCGACTCGGCGTTCGTTCATGTCCGACTGGAAAATGACCAGAAGGAGGACCAGGGCGTCTCGTGGGTTCGCCGACCGTCTGGCGAGTTCATCGAGAAGTTCCTCTTCTATCGCGGCGTCGGCAAGTTCGATGTTCCGGTCAGCGTCACCAACACCACCCCTGACAAGTTCTCGGTGACGAACACCAGCTCCGAATCGCTTCCGCGCATGATCGTCCTCCGCGTCACCGGCGATCAGCGCAGCTACGCCTTCGTCCCCGCACTGGCCGCTGGCATGTCAGTCGACCTGCCAGCTCCCGATCGCAATGTCGATTGGGACCCTCTCCGAGAACTGGTCGTCGCTGAGTTGATGCAGACTGGCCTCTATCAAAAGGAGGCCCAGGCGATGGTCGATACCTGGTCATCCTCGTGGTTCACCGAAGAGGGGCTGCGGCTCTTCTATCTGGTGCCGCAGAAGATGACCGACGAGATTCTTCCCTTGACGATCACGCCTCAGCCGGATGAGCAACTGCGAGTTATGGTCGGTCGCGTGGAGATCATGGCGAAGTCGCAGGAGACCGAACTGTTGCAGGCTGTCGAGCGGAACATCACAGACCGTGCGAAATGGGTCCAGGAGATGACCCAACTCAGTGAGTCGGGTGAACTCGCCAAGACGGGACAGACGGAGAACTGGCTCCCACCGATCCCGCCCGTGTTCGTGGCACTGGGGCGGTTTGCTGAACCGGCCTTGGCCCGGGTCCGAGAAACCTCGCCCGACTTGGCGATCAAGTTCGAGGTCGAGTTGTTGCTGCAACAACTCCAGATGGAGGCCGCTCAAGCCGAGCAAACCGCTCGAAAGTCTGCCCAAGCAGTGCGATAATGCAACCGGCGTGACGCCCCTTTCCAGAGGCTCTACACTCGGTGTCACGCCGTGTCAGATTGAGTCAACGGCGGCCCCGCTGATGAGGACGCTCGTGATTCGTTGGAACCTGTTGAACATTGTCGGTCCCTGCTTGAGCGCGGTCCTGTGCTTCTTGTTCAGTCCCGGGATCGTGCGCGGGGACGAGCCGGAGGCCCCAGACCGGGCCATCTCGCGACGGCCACCAAACATCGTTCTGATCTTCACGGATGACCAGGCGTATGGCGATGTCGGCTGTTATGGGGCCGAGCATGTGGTGACTCCGCATCTCGACCGCATGGCGACACAAGGGGTGCGGTTCACCGATTTCTATGTGGCCCAGGCGGTGTGTGGGGCCTCGCGGGCGGCGCTGCTCACGGGGTGTTATCCCAATCGAATCGGAATTCTCGGGGCACCCAGTCATGCCACGAAGTACGGTATTCACGAACAAGAAACACTCCTCTCCGAAATCGTTAAGCAGAAGGCGTACGCCACTGCGATTTTCGGCAAATGGCACCTGGGCCATCAGCCGCAGTTCCTTCCGCCCCGGCATGGCTTCGACCACTACTTCGGACTCCCTTATTCGAACGACATGTGGCCAAACCATCCCGACGGAGCGAAATTTCCCGACTTGCCGATGATCGATGGCGACCGCATCATCAACCCCACGGTCACCCCTGAAGACCAGCGGATGTTGACGCAGTGGTACACCGAACGGGCCATCAACTTCATTGGAGAGAACCACGCCCAGCCGTTCTTTCTGTACCTCGCCCATTCGATGCCGCACGTCCCGCTGCACATGTCCGACTCGTTCCGAGGCCGCACCGGCCAAGGGGACTTCGCCGATGTGATCGCCGAGATCGACGACAGCGTAGGCCGCGTGCTGGCCGCCCTGCACGAGTGGGGGATCGAAGACAACACCCTCGTGATCTTCACCACCGACAACGGCCCCTGGCTCAGCTACGGCAATCACGCGGGTTCAGCCGGCCCGCTCCGCGAAGGAAAGGGGACAACCTTTGAAGGCGGGGTCCGCGTTCCCTGCATCATGAAGTGGCCGGGAAGAATCCCGCAAGGAGCCGTCTGCCATGAACTGGCCGCGACCGTCGACATTTTGCCGACGGTGGCAAACCTGATCGGAGCCAAACTCCCCGACCACCCGATCGATGGGCGCGACATCTGGCCGTTGATCACGAGTTACCCCGATGCCCGTACGCCGCATACATCGTACCCGTACTACTGGGGCCGCGAGTTACAAGCGATCCGCGCGGGGCGGTGGAAGCTGCACTTGCCGCACGACTACCGATCGCTCACGGGGCGTCCGGGCCGCAACGGAAAGACGGGCGGGTACACGCCCCAGAAGATCAATTTGTCACTGTATGATTTGGAAGCCGACATCGGCGAAAGAGTCGAGGTGAAGGCGAAGTACCCAGACGTGGTGGGACGACTCCAACAACTCGCCGAAGAATACCGCCTCGACCTCGGCGACTCCGCCCAGAAACTTGAAGGAGCGGGCGTTCGCCAGCCGGGGCTGGTGGAGTAGGGCTGCTAAGGATTGCTCGATCAACACCCGTCCGATCGTCGTGGTTCGCTCCGCGAATGGCGACGCGGTTCCAACGAAAGCATCCGGCAATATCGTCCCGAAGTTCCGTGAACAAAATCTTGTGAACAGCGAGGAACAGACCCTCATCCGCATAGCCTATTTGAGCATCCAAGCAGTCTTGAATCTGGCCAATCGCCTTGCCTAAGTTGAGCGTTTCCAGCGATTCTCGCTTCTTTCCGACATCGAACAGCTGACCTGACTCGAGAATCCGGACGGTCTCGCGGAAGGAGAGCGTGTTACCCTCAATGGCATTACTCTGATGGACTCGTTCCTGCCTCAGTTCATTGGCAATCCGGGAGACCACTCCTTCGGGTAGTGGGCGAGCCGCATCAATCTCTGCTCGCAGGCCGTCCAAATCCTCTCGGAGAGAACGGAAGACACTGCTCGGAGCAATCTGGTCGGGACGTATGAACTCCATGGCAAGTCTCAGTGAACGTGCGTGTCCTCGAAGAGATCATAGTTCAACAGGATTCCGTACACCACAGGCCGTTGACTCAACGAATTCGATCCAGACAGACCCAGTCGGGGCTTTACGTTACATTACCCACCAAGCAGTTTCCGGTCCGCCGTCGGCCACCATCCTCGACTGCCAACGGCTGGCCGCCTGTGGCTCACGTGATAACTCCTCGCCCCCAAGGCCCCCTCATGGATCGCGAATCGGTCTTCACGGCGAGCCTCGCCTTCTTTCTGGCTCCGATTCAACAGTTCCTCGACGACCCGTTGGTGACCGAAATTATGGTCAACGGGCCGCATCAGATATACATCGAACAGGCCGGACGGTTGCAGGCTACGACGGCCACCTTTCCCA
>JAYSVZ010000580.1:0-12790 GCA_043718305.1 Planctomycetota bacterium
CCCAGAACGTTTGCGACCAGTCGACACTGGGCCATGGCGGCTGCGAAGACTTCGGGGGAGATTGTTTGGCTGGCGTCGCTCAACGCCTTCTTCGGGTCGGGGTGGACCTCGATGATGAGGCCGTCCGCGCCGCAGGCGACGGAGGCAGCACACATCGGGGCGACCAGTGAGGCGATCCCGGTTCCGTGGCTCGGGTCGACGACGATCGGCAGATGCGTCCGCTCCTTGAGGTATGGCACGCTCGCCAGCGGCAACGTGAACCGCGTGTGCGTCTCGAACGTGCGGATGCCGCGCTCGCAGAGGATCACCTCCTGGTTCCCCTGGTCGAGGATGTACTCGGCAGCCAGTAGAAACTCTTCCATCGTGGCGGATGGGCCGCGTTTGAGCAGGACCGGCTTGCGGATCTTGCCGACGGCTTCGAGCAGATAGTAGTTCTGCATGTTACGAGCCCCGATCTGGAGCACGTCCGCGTACTTCGCAACGAGGTCGACATGATGCGGCGTCATGACCTCGGTCACCACAGCCAGCCCCGTCACGTCGCGCGCGGCGGCGAGCAGCTTGAGGCCGTCTTCCTTCATCCCTTGGAATGAGTAGGGGCTGGTGCGGGGCTTGAACGCACCGCCACGAAGGGCCGTCGCTCCGGCGGCCTTGACCTTGACAGCTGAGTCGATGATCTGGGCTTCGCTCTCGACAGAGCACGGCCCCGCGATGACGCCGATCCGCCCGCCGCCGATGACCAGGTCGCGAACCTTGATGACTGTCGGCTCGGACTTGATCTCCTTGCTGGCGACCTTGTAGGGGGCCAGGATCGGGACGACTTGCTCGACCTCTTCGCAAGCGGCGAGCGTGTCGCGCTCACTGCCGCGTTTGTCACCGATGGCGGCGATCACGATCCGCTCGGTCCCTTGGATGATGTGGGCCTTGAGGCCGAGTTCCTCAACGCGGCGGACCATCCGCTGGACCATTTCGGCGGTGGCCCCGTGTTTCATGACAACGATCATCGGTCGAACCTTTCAGTGGGTGGTGTACGTTTAGCCGCGCCCCAACGGGAAGCGGATCACGAAAAAAGCTCCTGAAATCGCGGGGATTTCAGGAGCCTGGGGTTGTCTCGGTGAGGTGGTGACACACTCAGCTTTGACCCGGCCCGGAAATCCCGGTGGGGCTAAAGTCAAACCGCCAATACGAACGAGCTGTGGCTCGCTGCGTGTCGTGGTTCGGGGGCAGTGCAGAAGTGACCATGGCAAAACAGTACGCCGGTCCCCGGTCCGCCGTCAAGAGTGGTCCCCGGAAATTGTTCATAAGGAGTGCGGCCAGAAATGCGATCCCCGTAGGACGGGCATTCCTGCCCGTCCCGGAGCGAAGGCCAACCTCCCGATCCACACCGTCCGGCCATTCGTGAGTGACGCGTTCGCTCGGGACGGCCTGGAAGGGCCGTCCAACTGGGAAGCGGCTTCTGGCCGCTCGCCTAAGCGGGTGCAAGACGCACTTTGCACAGCTCCAGTAACCCGCTGCGTCAGCGAGGGCGAACGTCTCTGAACTGAGATCGTCGAGGTCAACACTGCAATTGATCGAATTCCGTCCGTGCTCACCCTCGCTCACGCGTCGGGTGACCGGGGTGCGTTCGGCTTCGGCCCGATAAACCAGAGGGCCGCCGTCGCGCGGCCGATCCAGGAGACGAGGTAGAGCCAGCGAAATACTTCCATCGAAGGGAGGCCGCCTTTCGGGGTGTAATGCCTCATCAGCAACCCACCACAGATTCCCGCTACCGCCGCGAACATGCCTCCCAACTGACGGTAGATCGCGATGTGGGCGGTGTTGTCTGAGCGCGGGGCGAGCTTAAAGGCCAGACTGATCTGGGCCACGTTGATCAAACCGAAGCTGCCCCAAATCACATAGGCGGGAATCAGATAGAGGGGGCCAAACCAGGTGGCTAACTCCCAGCACCCCATCGCCAAGCTGAGTCCGAGCACGCCCCAGACCATGACCTTTCGATCGTGTCCCCGGTCGACCCACTTTCCCGCGAGCATCGCCAGCGGGATCTGGAGGACCAGCATCAGGCTGTACATCGCGTAGTAATGGAGCTGCGAGACACCGAGCACCTTCGCACTGAGTATGAAGTTGGGAGACTGGGTTAGCCCCTGGAAAAACGAGAGCTGCCAACAGCCGATCAGGAACCGAAGAAACGGCGGGTCGCGGAAAGCCTCGCCGATTCTCGCGAGAAGGCCGACTTGGGGGGCTGCGAACTCGTCCCGCCGCCGGACCTCTGGGAGGCCAATCATCGGGACCAGCGACAAGAAGCACAGCCCACCACCCACCGAAAACAGAATCGTATAGCGGGCCAGTTTTGCCTCCGGATCGGGCGAGCCCGCCTCGAAAGTCGCTGCTGTAACCAGCGTCACCACGAGCGTCACCAGAGAGATCGCCATCGACCGCCGAGAAAGCAGTCGCCCCCAGTGGACCTCGGGAACGAGATCAGAGAGCCAGGAGAGGTAGGCTGTGAAGGAGATCCCTTGGAGCAGATACCAGCAGACCACGAGGGCCAGCATCGTCGGGACTGCGAACGGCGAGTCGGGAGTCATCCCGCGATAGACGAGCAGTGGGATTGCGAGTGCTGCGGCGCGTCCGAGCAGGAGTCCGCTCCACCAAACCGTCTTGCGGCTTCCCGCGGCATCGACCACCCAGCGGGTCAAGATGCCCAGCGACTCGGCCGTCTCGGGAATCACCAGCAGGAGCGAGAAGCTGAGAGCCGCGCCTTTGAAAAACGGGTCCGCGAAGTAACTGAGAAACCCACCGGTTGTCAGGGCGTGACCGGCGGAGAAGAGCAGTTGTCCCGCGAGGGCTCGCCGGATAATGGCGGTGGGATTCGGTGGAATCGCGGGTGACGGGGGAGGCATGGAACTACGAGACCGGGTCTTCGACGCTTTCCGCTTCGGCCCCTGGAGTCCGAGCTGCCGAGGTACTCTTCGGTCGGCAACGATACCCGATTCCGCGCACAGTCTCGACGATGTCGGCCAGATCGTCGAGCTTCTTTCGCAAAGCCCGCACGTGGACATCGATCGTCCGTTCCATCGAATTGGCGTCCTCACCACGACAGCAGTCGAGCAGTTCGTGCCGAGAGAAGGTCCGGCCCGGTTGTCGTCCGAGAGTCCAGAGCAGGCGGAACTCGGTGGGGGTCAGCGTGAGTTCCTTCCCATCGCGAAGGACTGTGTGGTTGGTCGAGTCGATCTCGATGCTTTCGATGATGACGACGCCCCCAGCAGCAGTGGAGGGTGCCTCGCGGCGGCGGAGCAGCGCCTTGACGCGTTCAATCAGCGGTTTGACGCGAAACGGCTTGGCCACGAAGTCGTCCGCCCCCAGGTTGAAGCCGACGATTTCGTCGGTTTCGTCCCCCTTGGCAGTCAGCATGAGGATCCGAATCCCCTGCGTTCGGGGATCGCTCCGCAGG
Source organism: Planctomycetota bacterium (assembly GCA_043718305.1). GTDB lineage: Bacteria > Planctomycetota > Planctomycetia > Planctomycetales > Planctomycetaceae > TH-plancto1. The sequence goes on from JAYSVZ010000580.1 coordinate 3,446, forward strand.
CGGCGGCAGACCTGGAGCCCGTCAACATGCGGCATCATCAAGTCGAGGATCAGCAGGTCGGGCGGGGCGGCTTGGCACTTCTGGATCGCCTCGCGACCATCGCTGGCCGAGGTGACCTCGAAGTTCTCCCGCTTCAAGTTGTAGACGAGCACATCAACAATCGCGGGCTCGTCGTCCGCCACCAGGATTCGTGTTTTGGCCATAGTCTCCTCAGCTTGACGAATCTCGATGAGGATTTGATGAAGAACTGCTTAAGAAGCGGCTTGTTCATCGCGTCTTTCAAGACTTTTCCAATGCCGAATGATCTTCCCCTCGACCAAATAGACCACGTCTTCAGCGATGTTGGTCGCATGATCGGCGACCCGTTCGACTTGGCGGACTGCGGAAAACAGATGCAACAAGGCGTCGAGCCGGTCAGGTTGACGGTGCATCTGCTCAATCAAATGCTGGATCATCAGGCGGTTCGACTGGTCGATCGAATCGTCGTCGCGGCAGATTTGCCGGGCCAGTTGACTGTCGAGATTGACATAGGCGTCAATGCTGCGGTGCAGCATGTCGACGGCTGCCTGGGCCATGTCGACGAGCTTGTCGGGGATTTGCAGTTCCGGAGCATCCAACAGGCCGACCGCCCGTTCGACGATGTTGACGGCCAAGTCGGCGACTCGCTCGAGTTCGCCGGAAATCTTCAGCACCGTCGTAATGCGGCGGAGGTCGATCGCCACCGGCTGGTGCAGGGCCAAAATCTTGAGGCACTTGTCCTCAATCATGACATCGGCCCGGTCGATCTCGTTGTCTTGAAGAGTCAACGCGCGGGCGTCCGCGAGGCTCGGCTGGGAAAGCTGAGCCACTGCCCGATGGATCAGGTCTTCGACCTTCGCACACATCGAGAGCAGATCTCGATGCAGGTCGTTGAGGTCAATTTGGAGATGGGCAGACATGGGGGCAGGTCAGGAGGGGTTAGAGGTGAGTGAAACGAGTAGTCGGCAAGCCCACCAGTCGACTTTCTGACTGAGAACTGACCACTGATGACTGAGAACTTCTGTCAGCCAAATCGTCCCGTGATGTAGTCTTCGGTGTGCTTCTCTTTGGGTTTGGTGAACATCTGCTGTGTGTCGCCCATCTCGACCAAGTGGCCTTGGTAGAAGAAGGCGGTCACGTCGCTGACGCGGGCGGCCTGCTGCATGTTGTGCGTCACAATGATGATCGTGTAGTTCGCCTTCAGTTCAAAGATCAAATCTTCGATCCGCGAGGTCGAGGCGGGATCAAGGGCCGACGCGGGCTCGTCCATCAACAAGATGTCGGGGTTCGTCGCCAAGGCCCGCGCAATGCACAGCCGCTGCTGCTGCCCACCGGAAAGGGCCATCGCCGAGTCGGTCATGCGGTGCTTGACCTCATCCCAGAGGGCCGCCCGCTTCAGACAACTGGTCACGATCTCATCGAGCTCGCGGCGGTCCTTGATCCCGGTCAGTCGCGGACCGAAGGCGACGTTCTCGAAGACCGATTTGGGAAACGGCGTCGACTTCTGGAAGACCATGCCGATCCGCTTGCGGAGGGCGACAACATCGATCTCGGGCTCGTCGATGTTGATCCCTTCGAGAAGGATCTGCCCCGTGTGGCGGGCTCCCTCGACAATATCATTCATCCGGTTCAAGGTCCGCAGGAACGTACTCTTGCCACAGCCCGATGGTCCGATCAGAGCTGTCACTGATTTCTCGGGGATATCCATCGAGATATCGAACAGGGCCTGCGTCTGGCCGTAGAAGAAGTCGAGCTTGCGGGTCTCGATCTTCACCCGCCGGGCGGCATCCCCGCTTCCCGTGGTCGCGGTCTGCGAATCCCCACCCGCTACGCCCCCCCGCGCCCGGTCCGCAGCCGCGCGATCGTTCATCAAGTTGGTGAATCGTTGAGGCATAAGGGGGCTCTACCAGCGGAGCTTCTTCTGGTATCGGTTACGGATGGTGATGGCAACGCCGTTGAGGATCAGGAGCAAGCACAACAACACGAGAATACCGGCGGCGGCGACGCCTTGGAACTCACCTTGAGCTTGTCCGACCCAGTTGAAGATTTGAATTGGCATGACGGTGTACTTATCAAATGGAGCTTGCAACAGTCCCGAAGGGTTCTTGGTCAAGTCCTGAATTGAGCCAATTCCACCCGGCGCAAACCGAGCGAAACCGACCGCGCCAACGACGATCAGCGGGGCCGTCTCACCAATGGCTCGGGAGACCGACAGGATGATACTCGTCATGATCCCGGGGATCGCTGCGGGCAAAACTTGATAGCGGACGGTTTGCCAGCGTGTGGCACCGAGGGCGAGCGAGGCATGTCGCAACGACGGAGGAATCGCCCGGAGGGCTTCTTGTGTCGCGACAATGATCACGGGGAGGATCAGGAGGGACATCGTGAGGGCACCCGCGATGAGGGTCTTCCCGAATGGAAGTGGAATCTCAATCCCGGCCAGAATGAGGGCTTCAATCTGCTCCCCCTTAAGCCTCGTAATTAGACCTTGTCGAGCAAAGAGATCGAACATCCGCACGAAAACCGTCAGTCCCAGGATGCCATAGACGATCGATGGAACCCCCGCCAGGTTCGAAAGATTGACTCGCACGAACCGGACGATCCAGGTATCGCGGGCGTACTCTTCCAAATAGATCGCCGCTCCGACCCCAATCGGGATCGCCATCAAGAAGGTCAGCAGGATCATCCACGAAGAGCCAATCAAGCCCGCCCAAATCCCAGACCGCTCCGGACGCTGGGAGTCATAACTCGTCAGGAATTGCCAATCGAGATAGCCCGTCGCCTTCCAGACAACTGTCCCCACGAGGATCAGCAGAATGCCGAGGCTCGACCAGGCTGCCAATTGGCAGAGCGTGGCAAAGATCACTTCGACCGGACGGACGGTCGACTTTCGGGTGAGCGATTCACGCAAGGATGCGGGGGGATTTTCAATGATACACCTCCCGAAAGCGTCGCATCACGGCATGCGACACCACATTCATCCCGAAGGTCATGACGAACAGGCACAGCGCGACCGCGTACAGGCTTTGATACTCGATCGTGCCCGAGGGGGTATCCCCTTTGGTCGTGTTCACAATGAAGGTTGTCATCGTCTGGACACTGCTTAATGGGTTGATCGTCATGCGGGGAGTGTTCCCCGCAGCAATCGCCACCAGCATCGTCTCCCCGATGGCTCGCGCCACCGCTAGCAGAAAGGCCGCCACAATCCCGGATAGGGCTGCCGGAACTACGATCTTGAGTGATACATCGTACTTGGTGGAGCCGAGGGCGTACCCCGCTTCCCGTAAGCTCCCTGGGACAGCCCGGATCGCGTCCTCGCTCAAGGAGCAGACCATCGGCATAATCATGATTCCCATGACAATCCCGGCACTGAGGGCATTGGTCGCGTCCACTTCGAATCCAAGCAGCGAATGAAAGAGCGGCTGGACGATGTAGGGTGTCACAAAGATTAAGGCGAAGTAGCCATACACCACCGTGGGCATCCCTGACAGGATCTCCAAGATCGGCTTGACGATCGACCGCGTCCTGGGTGGTGCGTATTCACTCAAGTAGATCGCACTCAAAATCCCCAAGGGGAGCCCGACACAGGCTCCGATCAGCGCCACGAGGATCGTGCCACTCATCAAGGGTAGCACGCCAAAGTGTTTGTCGGCGAAGGTCGGAGTCCACCGCGTTTCCGTAAAGAACTCCCACACCGACACTTGCCCAAAGAAGGGCTGGACTCCTCCGATGGGAATGACTGTCTCGATCAGCAGGACGAAGAGGATCGCCACGGTGACCAGGATCGACACCGATGAACAGCAGAACAAAATCCATTCCACGACCGACTCGCGCAGCCGACCCAGGGAAAACTGGCGCAGCAACGTGGGGGCTGGTCGGGGCGTTTCAGGGATGGTCTGCAGATTCACAGGCGGATGACCGTCGGAGATCGTGACAGGACAACGCAGCGGCAATGCTTCTTCGCAAAGTCCCTACTTGGCCAAGGCTGCTTCCAGCCGCTCGCGAGCGACTTTCAACTGTTCGTCGCTCATCTGGACCGCCTTCGCTTCGGCGACCAGCTTCTGTCCCGCATCAGAGAGATAGAACCGCAAGAACTCGCCGACCACCGGTCGCTCGAGGGCTTTTTGGCTGACATAGATGAACAGCGGTCGTGACAAGGGGGCGTACTTCCCAGAACGAATCGATTCGAGGTCCGGAGCGACGGCTTCGGCCGCATTATCGGTCTTTGAGATCGCCAGCACCTTCAGCTTGTCCTGATTCGTGATGTAGTATGTGAAGCCGAAGTATCCGAGAGCGGCCTCGTCCTGAGCCACGCCCTGCACCAGCACATTGTCTTCGGAGTTCTGCTGATAATCGGCCCGGCTGGCCTTCTTTTTCCCCACGACGGCTTCAGTGAAGTACTCAAACGTGCCGGAGTCCGTGTCGGCCCCGAACAGCTTAATCTCTCGATCTGGCCAAGTGGGATCGATCTCGTTCCACTTCTTGATCTTGCTGTCGGGTTCCCAAAGTGCTTTGAGCTGGCCCAAAGTCATCGACTGGCACCAGTCGTTCTTGGGGTTCACACAGACCGACAGCCCGTCGATCGCGACTTGCAGTTCCAGCCACTCAATATTGTTCTTCTTGAGTTCGGCAATTTCGCTTTCGGAGATGGCTCTTGAGGCATCACAGATGTCGAGTTCACCGCGAACGAACTGCTTGAACCCACCGCTGGTCCCTGAAATTCCGACCGGCACACGAACATCAGCGTGCTTGTCGCCAAACTCTTCGGCAATAAGCGAGGTAATGGGTGCGACCGTGCTCGATCCATCGACGGTGATTTCACCAGCCAGCACCGGTGTTGCGGCTGGGGCGAGATCAGCAGAAGCCGATTCCGTCTTTTCCGGTGCATCCGGGTCCGCCCCTTCGGTTTGGCCAACGGGCGCGCTCGCCCCTGATCCCGCTGGCTTGGTCTCGCAACCCACCATCAGAAGAACACCCAACCACACTCCACTCCAAGCCATCCAGCGCTGCATTGTTTTGTCCTTGCGAGAACTAATTTCTGACTGGCTCTGACGGTATCCGGCGATTGTTAAGATGTAAACCGACCAATTGTGAAGATTTGGTTAATAGAAGGTCGACCGGGGATTGGCCTGGAATTGTGGTCGCAGAATTCGTATGAATTCTGCTGGCTCAGCGAACGACTCCTCCACAGCCGAAGTTCCGCTTCATGAGAGCGTCAGTTTGCCACGCCCAGATTCAGTCAGCAAGTGCGAGGCCGGTTGGCGAGAGGGAGTCGGCTGGCACGCGGGCGAAATGGAGCTTCGGGGATATGCGGTCCCCAGCCGGAGCTTGGGACCGAGGTTCTAAAACTCAGAGGTCTTCAGGGCGAAAGAAGGTGCGTGGTACGACTCGCTCTCTGGCTTTGGTGATGTGCGATTTCCGCTGCGGCGGACTAGGCGGTACGAGCCGGGTCGGACTCCGTGGGCGGCTGATTCGTGCCGCAGTGTTCGCAGGCGGGCAACAGCGAATGTCGAATGCCGTGGCAGGTGGGGCATTCTTCAAACAGCGATGTGCTGCAATGCGGGCAGGTGTAGGGTTCATCCGGGCCGTGCGGTGCGTTCGCGGTCAGTTGCAGCTTGCGGATGCTGCGGCGGGTCCACGACAGATACTTGAGCGGACCTCGGCGGATCGGGTACTCGCAGATGGGGCATAAGAAACTCTCGTAGGCTTCGCGATATTGCTTGAGGAGCCAGTCCTGGGCCGGTTTGGCCATTCTCCTCAGCAGTGACACGAGGATCCAGATCACCACGCCGATGGCCGCTGCCATCCAGAGATACTTGAAATACTCCATGGGAAAGTAACCGTGCAGGATGAAGATCACCTTGGCCAGTACGGCGATCCCGCCCGCGTAAACGAGCGGTGCATACAGCCCGTTGCGATACTTCACGAAGGCCCACAATGCGGCGAGCATCAAGGGCAGGAAGACCGCCAGCTTCACGAGACCGACAAGTAATGAGTGCCGCCGCAGGGCCGCGCTGTACTCGGCCTGCGCGGGAGCCAGAGCCGTTGCCAGTTGTTCGCTCAATCGCTGCATGTCCTCTTGGGCGGCCAGGCGATCAGACTGCAACTGGATGAGTTCCTGGTTCAGTTCTTGATCCTGCTTTTGATTCGAGATGAACAGCGACTGGGCCTCGGCGAACGACTGCTGCTCCTCGGGCAACGGCTTGACCCCTTTCTCCAGGCTCAGTTTCTGCAAGCTGATCAGTTGGTTGATGGTTGTCTGGGAGCTGTCCGTGCTGGTGCGGAGTAGCCTCTGCTTCTGCTCGGCGACATTGGCTTGGCGCTGTGCGACCTCCACGCGCCGCTGAGCCGCATCGAGATCGCTCACGAGCTTCGGGGCGACCGCACTTCTCTCATAGACCCCGTACTCCGGTGCGGGCCAGTTTCCAATGTCACCCAGCAGAAAATCGAGACTCCAATAGGCCAGTGCCGTCAGCACGACCGCAAAGAATCGCACCAGGAACCGATGAAACCAAGGACCAGCATTGCTTCGCGAGGCAGGCATTTCAGCGTCTCCGAATTGAGAATTGGACACGGTTGTCCAAGCATCGTACTGCGCATCCCACGGCGCGACCAAGGGGCGAGAGCGTTTACGCCTCCGCTGTGACCGTCAACAGTTCATTCATGAACGTCGGCGTCTTCGACTGCGGGGGTATTCAATGGTTCGTCCCGTCGAATGACAGGAGCCAGCGGCCTTGTGAGTCGGGCTGTCCCTCCGCCAGAGTCACTGAGAGTCCACCCACTGGAGGGGGACGAGCAAATCTTGCATATGGGAGTAGGGGATCACTTTCTCGTGATGCAATCGCCCAACGATGATCGCCGGATGAATTCCAATTCGTTTCGCGAACGCGACGACATCGGACTTGCTCCTCAGTTGCTTGAGCGGATGGGCATGCTCGGGAGGAATCAGTATCTCTCCAGCAAACCGGTTAGCTGCTCTCTCTCGAGGATCGTCAACGTAGTCCACGTCGACGTACACCTCATCACGGTTGTCATTCCAGACGTGTCCGGCTTCGTGGAAGAACGTGAACCAGAACTTGTCGTTTCGCTTTCCTCGGAGATTGAGGGCAATCATGGCCTTGTGGGGCGCGATCCATTTCGCCGCTCCGCTCACGCGACTCCCCGGGATTTCAGGAATCAGTGACAAGGCGACACCCGCCTCAGCGCATAGGCGAGTCATCGACGGTACAAACTCCTGCGGTGGTTTGATTGTGAGACTGCGGATCTTCTGGAGGGCTGCTTGAAAGCGATCCGCATCATACGAGGCACATTCGATGTTGGCAGCTTCCAACTCCGCCAATCGGACCCAAGCTGCGATTCCACCCGTGCAATCCGTGGCGTCCGCTGACTTCCGAAAGGCCATCTGTCGGCTGCTCCACCCGGATCGCCACGCAGAAACAGAGGCCACCCCAAAGAATGAAAGTGCCGCTTCGAACTGCACTGCCTGGCTGGCTTGCGGCGGCAATGCGCCGCGTTTCACCAACTCCTTGATCGGGATCTCTTTCAACCACGCGGCGTCTTCATCCGCGTCATTGCTGTCGGGCAATCGCGCCTTGCGGTCCTGGTACTGCGTTTCCAGGTTGTTCCAGAATCGTGCCGGTACGCGAGTCACCCGCTCCAGACGCACCGCTGCATCCGGAGTAATCCGTGCCTTGCCCGACACCAGTAGATTGATGTGCTTTGTGGTGTATCCTGTCCGGGCCGCAAATTCTTTCTGGGTAATCCCCAAGCTGTCGATGGTCTCTTGAAGAATTGATCCGGGCTCCGTGACATAGTCCGGGTCAAAGGCATACTTCTGTTTTGTCGTGGCCGTACGTCCGACCATTGGATCTCTCCCCGTAGGTTCTCAGTGGTAGTCCACAATCTCGACAACCTGGATCTTCGTGACCAATCGCCAGTCCAACGCCCCCGAGGGCAACTTGGGAAGTGGCTCGTGATCCGGAACAAAGATCAGTCGCTTCGGATGCTCCAGATCGACAGCCAACTGTCCCTTCCGATCACCCGTCAACTCGTGGCACCGCATCTGTGGAAGATGCCGCAAATCCTCCAAACACTCCGCAGCGGCGAATGTTGCAAAACGCTTCTGCAGCTTCTCCGCACACTCCGGTCCGTACTGCCCTCGCAACTTCGAATCGTTGTTGCAGAGCTTTTGGAACTTGGATGTCGCAAAGCTGATCTCCATCATCGTCCTCTTGGAGCTTAGTGTTTACCATTATGGTTAATCGATAGCAATTCTCAATGAACGAAAGGCGTTGGATTCCTACTTCTTGGCACGGAACCTCGTTTCGTCCGATGAATCCCTCTACACCTCCGCCGTCACCGTCACCAGTTCATTCTTGAACGCTGGCGTCTTCGACTGCGGGTCGACCTCGCGGCCGAACAGGATGTTGCACTCGGGGCAGTACATCATGGCGTTGCCGGGGCGGACATCGAACTCGCGGACGCGTTGGTAACGCATCTCGCCGGTGCGGCTTTTGACGGAGACTTGCTGGTCGACCTTCAGGCCCAAGCGAGCGATGTCGTCGCGGTGCATGAGGATGATGTCGCGGCGGTCTTGGCCCCGGTACAGGTCTTCTTCTTCGTAGACGACTGTGTTGAACTGGCCCTCGGACCGGATCGACATCAGGCGGAGTTGCGGTCCGGTCGCATCGTGGGCTGCGGGGATGGCGACAGTGTGGAACTTGGCCTTGCCGCTGGGGGTCGGGAACCTCGGGGTGTCGAGTGCCCGGCCCGCGATGTGGAATTCTTTCTTGGTCTGGGCGATGTCCTTGATTGGCTCGAACCCAGGGATCAGCTCGGAGATTAGCTGCCGCACGGCGTCGTGGCTCTCCAGCTGCTTCCAATCGACCGGGCCAGTCTCACCCAGCACAGCTTTGCCCAGTGCCGTCAGGACCGAGACCTCGCTGCGCGGACCGGCATAACGCGTCGGTCCGCCATCGCTGAGGCGGATGTAGCTGAACATCGACTCCTGCGTCGTTGGTTGTGGCTCTTCATCGCGAGGCAGGATCGGCAGGACGAGCGTCTCTTGCCCGCGCCCCCACGCATGGCCGGTGTTGAGCGTTGTCGTGAGGTACGTCACCAGCCCCAGCTTCTTCAGCGCCCGCTCGGCATAGGCAGAGTCCGGGTTACTTCCGTAGAGGTTTCCGCCCAGGCATAGCGCCATCTCCATCTCGCCCCGCTCAGCAGCATCCATGCAGGCCATCGTGTCGAGACCCGGCGAGGTCGGCAGTTGCACTCCCAGCCGCTCCTCGAACCGCTTGAGCATCGACATCTTGAGTTGGGGAGTGA
>JAYSVZ010000059.1:0-2749 GCA_043718305.1 Planctomycetota bacterium
AGAAACGGCTCGTAGATCCCGACGAACTCCCGCCACGCCTGAGCATCCGCCTTGGTCGGCAGACGCAGGATCAAGCTGGCTCGAGTGTCCGGGACGCGCGGCATCGTTCCTCCGTTCGCATGGTATACACGACCGAGGGGAAGGAATCTTTCACAGCATGGCGAAGAATACCGGAGGCATGATAGTTGACAGTCCAAAGTTCCAGCACAAAGATTGGCATGCGTCGCCAAGTTATCAGACTTCGACGCGATCCATCGAACAGATGGTGCAGACGTGGGAATAATTCTGACTCATGCGCGTCTTGATGAATCGCAACTGGCATTGCTCAGGTCCAATGCCGATTGGCTGAGTGCGGTCTACACAATTTGTGGTGAGGAACAGATCGCGGATCTCGACAAAGCGGGAGATGTAATTTCCTGGCTGCTGTCACCGGCAAAGCGAGCCGAACAAGCCCAAGCGGCTCGATTCATCCATGATGATGACGAGGAGGCAACAGGTTTCCAATCCAATGCCCCTGGGTTGCGTTTGGGCTGCACGGAGTCACTTCGGTTCGGAGCTTCCCCGAGTGTGAAACCGAGGCCATCACCTCGTTGGTGCCCGATCGCTCGGCCCCTTGTCGAGCACCTCTGAGCACCACAGCTTGACCCGCGACTTCAGATGCTCTGGCAGCCGTTTATCGATGGCCGACTTCACCTGGCGATCGTGGTACCGCGTGCTGAAGTGGCCGAGGATAATCAGTTCGTTCTGGAACTTATCGGCCCGTTCGACGAGGTCGTCCAGATGGGTATGGCCGAATTTGTGGATCTTCTCGCGGCGATGTTCCGGGCGAAAGAAGGTCATCTCCGTGATCAGAATCTTTGATTTGTAAACGGCCGGGTCGGCGTCGAGGCCCTCGGGAGCGGTGTCGCCGCAATAACAGACGAGCGGGGTGCGGACCTCACCGCTGACATCAATGCCGCTGTACCGCAGGTCGCGAATCTGGTCACCGCTGAGGCCCACATACTCGGGCTTCAGCTTCCGCCGACGTTCCCAGATGATATACCCCCGCGATGGGACGGTGTGTTTGGTATCGAATGCCGTCACGAGGTGTTCTCGTGACAGTTCAAACTCATCACCCGGCTTGACCCCGATCAGTTCGCACAGCATCCGCCCGCGGTCGAGGCGTTGCCAAGACTTGAGCATTCGGTCGACGAACTCGACGATCTCCTCCGGCACATAAATGATCGGCGGCTCCATCTTCATCATCTTTCGCCGCGCGACGAACGCTGGCAGCGCCGCTAGATGGTCCAGATGCGCATGCGTAATGAAAAACGTCTGCGTCCCCATGAACGACCACGGACTCCCCCCCATGTCGAACCCGATCTTCAGCTCCGGGATGCGCCAGTAAGTCTGCACAGCCGCCCGCGACCAGCCCTCAATGGTGAGGCCGCCGTGGGTGTGCGTGTGCAGGGGGAGATTGTCGACCATAGGTGGGTGATGGGAGAGTGAGGGGGGGACCGGCAAATCACGAAGCGGCAAATTCGAACAAGGGAGCTCCCAAAAGTCGACCCCGGCAGGAAGCAATGTCCGAAACGGGTCTAGATCATAATCCCGGCGATGGCCGCCGTCAGGGCTGTGGCCAGGGCACCGCCGAGCATGGCCTTCAACGCCAGCCCGGCGATTTCCGATCGGCGGTTCTCGGCCAGCGCTCCGATGCCACCGATCTGAATGCCGATCGAAGCCAGATTGGCGAATCCGCAGAGGGCGTACGCCGTGATCCGCGCGGAGCGGGCCGAGAGCTCGCCCACCTGGGGAACCCCGGGCGCGATCGGGACTTTCGCCAAATCGGTGTAAGCGATCATTTCCGTGAGGATCAGCTTCTCACCCAGCAGAGTTCCCACGACCTGCGCCTCGTCCCAACTGACGCCGAGAGTCCACGCAATCGGGCGAAAGAGCCAGCCGAGGATGGCCTGCATCGAGGTCGCGGGAACCTGGCCCAGCAGCGGAATCGTGGGCCCCCATCCCAGGATCGCATTGACCAGCTCGGTGGCTGCGATGAAAGCGATCAACAGCCCGCCGACATTCAGAGCGAGCGTCACGCCCTCGGTGGCCCCGGCTGAGAAGGCTTCGATCATGTTGGAATGAGTTTGTTTGAGCGGGATCGAAAGCGTTCCCTGCGTGTCGGGTTTCCCAGTCTCCGGCAACATGATTTTTGAGATCAAGATCGAAGCTGGAGCGGCCATCACTGAGGCGGCCATCAGATCCCCGGCGATGTTCTGTCCCAGGATCGGCCTGAGCATCCCGACGTAGATCGCCATCACGCCCCCGGCGATCGTCGCAAACCCCGCCTGCATCACCGTCATCAGTTCGCTGCGGGTCATCGTGGCCAGAAACGGCTTGACGACCAGCGGAGCTTCGGTCTGGCCCACAAAGATATTGGCGGCCACACTCAGCGTCTCGGCCCCGCTGGTCCCCATCGTCTTGACCATGATCCAGGCAATCGCACGAACGAGCACTTGCATAATCCCGATGTGATACAAGACCGAGAGCAATGCCGAAAAGAAGATCACCGTCGGCAAGACTCGAAAGGCAATATTGAGCAGCGGCCCATCGACTCGCTGTTGACCGAATTGAGCAAAGACAAAATCAGCCCCGCGATCGCTAAATGCGATCAGCTTTCCAAACTGATCCCCACACCACTGAAACACCGGAGCTCCGAATGGCGTCTTCAGAATCAACAGCGCGAACACGATCTGCAAACCCAGCCCCA
>JAYSVZ010000581.1:0-4002 GCA_043718305.1 Planctomycetota bacterium
GGTTCTCTCGGAGTTTTGACAGCATCGGACGATCATCAGGAGCTTTAGACAGTTGCCAAGATACGAACTCTCCCGGACAAACGACAGCATCAAGGGGCCCACATCACCAAAGCCAGAGTCCGAGTCGCAATTCGCACTCGTCCCAGGAATGCTCCCTGCTTCCGCCCTGAAAGGGCACCGACATATCAGCCCAGGGCAACGCCCTGGGAGTCGAGTTCGCCATGTTCGCAAGCCCTGAAAGGGCGGCACAATGCGAGGCCCAACCCGCCCAACCCTGTTTCGCCCTTTCAGGGCTGAGTGCGTTACGATAACTCCGAGACCTGGGGCGATGCTCCCGCTGGTCGCTCTGCCCCAGGCTGGTTTGTGGCTGCCCCGTTGGGGCGGAAGACGGAGGCTTGGCGAAGAACGCCTTGGGTGACGCGTTAATTCCGCTGTGGCGGGCTAGCGGTCCAGCAATTCCAGCAGTTTCTCTGTATGCCCGCTCAATGAGTCCCAGGGGTTCTCGGCTCCCGGGGTGTTCGCCTTGTACATGTCGTCGGTGACATAGATCCAACGGGTGTATTTGGCCATGACCTGGATCTGCTGTTCGTCCAGTGACTTCATCGAGTGGACGAGACTCGCTCGGCGATACGGCGGATAGTCGGCATGCCCGCCGAAGTAGTCTCCCTGCAGGGACTTCTCATCGGGGTAGAACTCGTTCTCGTGGACCACGATCACATCGGCTGTGGGGCGCTGGAAGTAGGGTTCAATCTGGTTGGTGCCGGGGTTGGCGAAGACCGGCCAGTAGCCCTTGGAATGAGCGTGGCGAGTCGCCTCTTCGTAATACTTCAGGTGAGCCTCGTCGGCGTCGTACGCCTGCTCATCGAGGAAGATGCCGTGGATCGACCGGTAGAACGTGCCCCATTTTTCGATATCGGTTTTGACCTCGCTGAGCGGCTGCTTCGCGTAACGCGTCGAGACATACCCCAGAACCACGCAGCCCGCTCCGCTCAACCGTAAAGCGGCCTGCTTATAGTTCCCATCCGGTTGCTTCCCCGGTCCATCCGCCGGGTCAAGAATGACACAGATCGGCACGCGCGGGTGAGCCAGTTTGAGAGCGATCAAGCGGTTGTACGTCGCGTTGGTGTGGATGTCTGCGGGGTAGAGATAGAGCGGGATCAACAACCCGGTCGGTTGTTGTGCGAGGGCCATATGTTGACGGGCGGCGGCAGTGGGGTCATCTTCCGCTTGCGTCGCAACGGCCGCGAGAATGCTGAGCCATGCCATGCAGACAATGCGAAAGTAACTCATGGAAGCTCCTGGATACTGTTCGACACGACTTGCAGCGGCAGGGTAATCAGCAGAATGCGAGTCGCGGAGAGACATCACCTACAGTCCAATCCCCAGCTTCCGCTGCACTGCCATTCCCAGCGTCTCGCGCACCAGTTCGACCGGGATACGATCGTAGACCCCTGCAAAAAAACCTTCGACGATGACGTGCATCGCTTCGTACCGCGACAGGCCACGGGCCATGGCGTAGAACAGCTGCTCGTCGTCGACGCGGCCGGTGGTGGCTCCGTGGGTGCAGCGGACATCGTCGGCTTCGATTTCGAGGCCGGGAATGGCATCCGCGCGGGCGTCCTGGCTGAGCATCAGGGCGTCGTTGCGTTGGTAGCCGTCGGTCTTTTGGGCGTCCTTCTCGACCTTAATCATCCCGCGCCACACGACTCGGGACTGGTCGCGCAGCACCTCTTTGTAGAGCAGGTCCGAGGTCGTGTTCGGAGCGTTGTGCGACTGCTGCGTGTAATACGAAAGGAGTTGCCGGTCAGTGGCAAAGGTCACGCCGTTCACCTGGGCACTGGCTCCCTGGCCATCGAGATGCACGTGCTGGTGGATGTGCTGGAGTCGTGAACCCAAGGCTCCCACGGTCCATTGCAGCATCCCGTCCCGCGCGACGCGCCCGCACTGATGGGCGAAGTGCCGGACCTTGGTGTTCCAGTTCTGCAACTGGACATACCGCAGCCGCGCCCCGGCTCCGACGAGGAGTTCGACCGCTCCGTTGTGCAGGCCGCCCGCCTTGGGATCGGCAGAGGCTGTCTCTTCTAGCAAGGTCGCGCTGGCCCCGTCTTCGAGAATCACGAGCGTGTGCGACAGGTCGGCCACGTTCTCGCCTTGCAGGCCGATGAGGCTATACAGCGGAGCCGTGATCTCGACGTTGCGAGGGACATACAGCACCGTGCCGCCGGTCCAGAAGGCCGCATGCCAAGCGGTGAAGCGGTCCTTGGTGAGGCTCACGCCCTTCGTCATGAAGTGTGGCTCGATGACTTCGCGGTGCGAGACGAGCAGGTCGGAGAGGCTGCCGAAGAGGACGCCCTGCTTCGCCAAGTCCTCGTTGAGTGACGACCGAATGCACGAGCCATCGACGTGTACGACCACTCCGCCGAACTCGGCCCGATCTTGCATCAGTGTGCTGAACTGGACCTCGGTGGCCGGGGTGGGACGGAGCGTGTAGGCGTCGGCCTTGAACGACCGCAGATCGAGCCGCCGGTACTCCTCGGGGTCGAGTTCCCGCGAGAGCGAGTCGATGTAGGCTTCGAACGCCGAGGATCGCTTCGCCGCGATCCACGCGGGCTCATGGCGAGATTCGAGGAAGGCTTCGAAGCCAGTGGTGGAGAACGAGGAGGGCATGGTGGCTGTGGGCATGGGGAATGTATTCAGAAGCAGTGGAGAGTGCGTTCAGTCAGGGCAGTTGAGTTGAGAGTCACGGACTCGAAGTCATCTCAATCGAGAGCATCCGTTCGAGGAAAGACAACGCGTTCGTAAGCATCGGCCAAGCGCAGTTCGATCCCCAGACTGGCGATCGGGAGGACGGATTCGACACCGAGAACCTCTGTGAGCATCCAACCCGAGCCATCGAGGTTTCGTGAAAAGCACTCCACACGCGCCAAGTCTTGACTCACGAGGAGATAGGCTTTCAGACTGGGGATGCTCCGATAATGGAGCAGTTTCTTGCCTCGGTCGTAGTCTTCTGTCGACGGGGAGAGGACTTCGAAGATCACGGAAGGGTTGAGTAGCACATCGTTGCGACCGTCGTCGAATTGTGGCTCGCCGCAGACCACTGTCCCGTCGGGATGCGTATACACCCCAGTCGCCGTCTTGACTCTCATGTCGGGGTTCAAGGTGTAGCAGGGGGTTCCCTTCAATGAGTTCCCCACTTCTCGCAGAACATTCGTGGCGATCAGGGAGTGGTTATGGCTCCCGCCCGACATTGCGATGACCTCACCAACGTAATACTCATGACGGACCTCGGAGACGCGGTCCATGTCGAGGTATTCAGCAGGTGACGTGCGTTTGAGGGTAGGGGACATGGCGGTGGCCGATGGGAGTTGTTCGTCGATGGAATGCGGGAATCGAAGATGAGGTCAAATTCACCCGAGTGCAAACTCGATCCCCTCGACGGGCGGGAAAGTCACTTCGTAGTAGATCTCTGCCAGTGAAAGATCGATCTCGGCACCCGGGATGTGAATGATCTGGTCGAGGCTCTGTGCGTCAGTCATCAACCACCCGCGAGCGTCGCGCGAGTAGCATTCGACAGAGGCACACTTCTGGGAAACCAAGACGTATGCCTGGAGTGAGGGGATACTGCGGTAGTGAGTGAACTTCGTGACGCGGTCATACAATTCCGTCGAAGGCGAGAGCACCTCGAAAATCACCAGCGGATTGAGAAGGACATCCTCTCGGTCGTCCTCATATTGAGACTTGCCGCACACAATGGAAACATCGGGATAGGTGTAAACCCCCGTAGTCGTCTTGGTTCGCATGTCGCTGTTGTAGACACGACACGGGCGTCCCTTGAGAGCCATGCCTGCCTCGCGACCGATGTTCGAGGCAATCACGCTGTGCGAACCGGTGCCGCCGGACATGGCGATCACCTCGCCGAAGTAATATTCGTAACGGACCTCCGAGGCGCGGTCCATGTCGAGGTATTCGGCAGGTGACGTGCGTTTGAGGGCAGGGGACATG
>JAYSVZ010000582.1:0-3998 GCA_043718305.1 Planctomycetota bacterium
ATGGGCTTCGGGATGGAATCGGGGAGCAACGCGGACAGAATCCGCGGGAAGAAGTTGGGTCGCCGAAACGCTCCCCCGATTCGATCGGTCGCCTTAAGCCCCTCGATTCGTTTCAGAAGTCGGGGCGGAGGGGTCTCCGAAAGAAAGGGAGCATCACGATGTAGGATTTGTGTCCCGTTGCGTTTTGAAGTCGCCCATTGCCAGACTTGCTTCCGAGGGGCCTCGCAATAGTGGATCAAGATGTGATGCGGATGCGTTTTAGAAAGTTGACGCTCAATGAGATCAAGCAGGAGCTCGTGGGCCAAGACTGTCCGATGAGTGCGGAACAGAAAGACGGTGAAGTTTTTCTGATAAGCGATCGGCCGCACTTCGATCAGTGTATCTTGGATTTCGATCCGCTCATCGCTGAGCGGGCGATTCCAGTGGAGACACTCCACGAAGAGTTGCTCGAAGTCGTGGTCTTTCAGGGCTGATACGATGTCACTCATCAATGGAAATGTTCAGTGCTCGGGTTCAATGCTCGACTTGTCTTCCATCCCGCCTTACACCACCATTCTATCCATTATCAAGGAGGCTTCCAGTGCCTGCTCGCCGATCACTCTTTCTTATTGCCGAAAGCTGCTCGCGGCACCAGACTGCCAGCCCTGCGAACTGAATCGCTGCGGTTTCCGTTCGCAGGACATGCTCTGAGACTCGCACCGAGATCGCTCCGCTCGCTGTCATTAAGGCCAGCTCTTCACTGGTCCAGCCCCCCTCGGGGCCAATCAAAATCTGCACTTCGGCCATTTCGGACGGAATCATCTCGGGGCCAAAGACCGGTCCAGCAGGGTCTCCGATGAAAGTGATCGCGGACGGCATCGTCGGTGCCAGCAATGTCTTCAGGGTGGTATTTTCCGCAATCTCCAGCACCCAATTCCGCCCCGATTGCTTACAGGCGGCGACCACAGCCGCCCTTAATGTCTCCAGCTTCGAGGCCCCCGGCTCGACGACGGTCCGCTCGGACTGGAGCGGCACGAAGCGGTCGATGCCCAGTTCGGTGGCCTTCTCGATCAGCCACTTGAGGCGATCCCCCTTCGGCGGAGCGACGGCGAGCGTGATTCTCGGCGTGGCCTGCGGTTGAGGGGGCCGCTGTTCGACAACGCGGACCTCGACCGAGGATTTCTTCAAGACCGTGATCTCGCCGATCACGGCCTGCCCGCGCCCATCGAAAAGCTCGATGCGGTCACCGACATTTTTTCTCAAGACGCGGACCGCATGGTGCGATTCTGCCTCGTCGAGCGAAAGCGTCGGTCGTGCCAGATCTGCGGAATGAAAGAATCGATCCATGAGAGAGGGCCGCTCTTGTTTCAAGTTCTCTGCCGGGAATTCCGAAGCATGCGGGACACGCAGCCAGCCAGTCGATGCAACGACTGGTTGACCGCGCGTCGCACGGACGCCGCCGCACTGCTTCCCATCCGGAAAGCCATCGCGTCGAGAGGGATTGTTTGATGACTGTGACCGTTCGTCCACTCCACAACGGAATTCATTCGTCGGAACGCTGCTTTCCACCGTTCTCCGAAGCCGTAGAGCGCAACGTCTATTATCCGACGGAGACACATGAAGAGGCCCTCGCCCGGCTGCTGTATCTGGTCGAGGAGCATCAGCGGTGTGGCGTTCTGACGGGTGAGGCGGGAACTGGCAAGACGATGGTGTTTCATCGTCTGGAGAAGCTACTTCGCCGGGCCGGTACGAAAGTGGTTCGTGTTGATTTGGCCGGGGCTGGCGAAGGGACGGTGCTGCATCGCGTGGCCGTTTCCCTGGGATTGAACCCGGCCGACAACGAGTCGGTCGAGTCCCTGATCGACGATCTAGAACTGGTCTTCACGTCCGCCGGTCGGGTTCGCTATCCCTGGGTGATCCTCTTCGACCATGCCGATCGGCTGCGTCCGGGAGCCTTGGCGGCGATCGAGCAATTGCTCCATCTCTCGTCCACGTTCGGGGCTGTGTTCCTGTTCGCGACCCGCCCGGAAGGCCGGACCGCGCTGCTGAAAACGCTCGGAGAGCATGCTGGATTGAGAATTGAGTTGGCACCACTCGAGGCCCCGGAGATCGGCAGCTACCTGGATGAGGCCCTCGAACATGCACTGGTTTCCACCGTCCGTTTCACCCGCGACGCGGTCCAACTGATCGCCCGCATGAGTGGGGGAAACATGCGAAAAGTAAATCGCCTGAGCCATGCGGCGTGCTTGGCAGCGGCCACAGAGCACCATCCCGAGGTCGATGCGGAATTGATTCTCGCCGTAGGGCGTGAGTTGTCGTAGAGATCGTGAAACCGTGTGACCAACAGGGGTGAGGCCGAACTTCGCGTCGACGGACGGGCCAATGGGCCTGACCGACTTCAGCGATGCGATGACTGCCGCTTCTCTGTGATGACGATTACAGCGAGCATCTTGACTCACATCCGCATGTGCCGATATGTTTAATCGATGAAGCAATCTCTCATTCCCAACGATCAGCCTCTATCGAGCAGACCCTCGCGGCGTTGTGTTCTTCGCGCGGGGGCTTTCGGGATGCTGGGGTTGGGCGGGTTGGCGAGTTCCGTGATCGCCATGCCCGGATCGGCTGGGGCGGGACCGGTGGGGTTTGGCAAGGCGAAGCGGCTGATCTTCTTGTTTATGTGGGGCGGACCGAGCCACATTGATACGTTCGACATGAAGCCCTTGGCTGCGACCGAGATTCGCGGGCCGTTTCAGCCGATCGAGACCTCCGCTCCCGGGATTCAAATTTGCGAGCACTTCCAACACCTGGCTCCACTGATGGACAAGGTGGCGATCATTCGATCGCTGACGCATGATGACCCCGCCCATTTGTCGAGTGCCCATACGATTCTAACCGGGCATTTGCCACCGGTGAACAAGAGTGATGATGTGCCCCCGAGCGAGCGCGATACGCCGCATATCGGGGCGGTGCTAGCTCGGTTAAGGTCGACCCCGGCGGGCTTGCCGCCGTTTGTCACGATGCCGTGGATCGCCTCGCACCCTGCTGCTCCCGGCGGCAAGGCACCCGGGCAATATGGCGGCTGGCTCGGAAGGTCGTTTGATCCCTTCCTCGTCGAGGGGGATCTCGCCCAGCCGAACTGGAGGATTCCGTCTCTGGCCTTAAGCGATGGGATTCCACTCGCTCGGCTGGGGCACCGCGAATCGCTGTTGCGTGAGATCTCGCGGCAGCAGGCGAGCCTCGCGGGGTCTGCCTCCGCGCGGTTGGAGTTTGAGCAAGCGAAGGCGATTGGGCTGCTTTCCTCGGGCCAGGTCCGGACGGCGTTCGATCTTTCAGAGGAGACGGACGCCACACGTGATCGATATGGCCGGACCATGCACGGACAATGTGTGCTACTCGCCCGCCGACTCATTGAACGCGATGTGCCGGTTGTTTCAATCAACTGGCACCAGGACGGTCACACCTTCTGGGACACGCATGGAAACAACTTCAATCGGCTGAAGGACACGTTGATCCCGCAAGCGGACCAGGCACTGGCCGCCTTGTTGACTGATCTCACGGAGCGGGGACTGCTCGAAGAGACAATCATCGCGTGGGTCGGCGAGTTCGGTCGCCGCCCCAAGATCACAGCCGCCAACGCGGGACGCGAACACCATCCGTTTTGTTACAGCGGCCTGCTGATGGGAGGCGGGATTCGTGGTGGCCAGGTGTATGGAGCCAGCGATGCCATCGGGGCCTATCCCTCGGACTCACCGGTTAGCCCTCACGATTACAATGCCACACTGATGCACGCCATGGGGATCAGTCCAGAGACAACACTCCCCGATCGTACGGGTAGACCACACACCCTCCACGGCGGGCGACCGCTAACGGGCCTCTTTGGATAGCGATCACGGTCTCACAATTGATCGCGAGCGGGACGTAACGGCCTGTTGATTTTATTGAGCGTTTTGCCGTGGAGCTTGCTTTTCCCCTGACCCCGGTGCGCGGAGGGGCAGCGAGGGGGAGGGGGGGCGTTTTTC
>JAYSVZ010000583.1:0-12743 GCA_043718305.1 Planctomycetota bacterium
CTCTACCGCTGGCTCATCAGCGGCGGCCACACACCGGAGTGCGTCGTGCCGTAAACCATTGTCGGCGATTTCTCCGAAATCGCCCGGCGCAGCGCAGCAAGCCGAGTCTTCCTCCCCTCTCCCCTGGGAGAGGGGCCGGGGGTGAGGGCGAGCGTGAAACGACTCCTACCCACTATCGATAACGGACGGGCCAAGGGGCTCGTCCGACAACAGACCATGTCTCCCATCACCGTCATCATCCTGACCCACAACGAAGAGCAAAACATCTTCGAATGTGTCCGCTCCGTGGCCTGGGCCGACGATGTCATCATCGTCGATTCTGGGAGCACCGATGCCACGCTGGCCGAAGCGCTGCGGGCGAAGGCCGACGTGCGGATCTTCCACCATCCGTTTCAAGACTTCGGCGACCAGCGGAACTGGGCGCTCGACGAGACGGCCCCGAAACATCCGTGGATTTTATTCCTCGATGCCGATGAACGCGTCACCCCTGCCCTCGCTCAATCGATCGATCGACACACGACCCAGCCCTCGCCCACAGTCGGCTACTACCTGTGCTACAAAAACTTCTTCCTCGGCACATGGCTCAAACGTTGCACGCGGTTCCCGACATGGCAACTCCGGCTCCTCAAGCAGGGTGAAGTCCGCTACGAAAAGATGGGCCATGGCCAGAAAGAGGTCACGACTGGTCCCCTCGACTACATCCACGAACCGTACGACCACTACGGCTTCAGCCAGGGCGTGGCCCACTGGATTGCCCGCCACAACAAATATTCGACCGAAGAGATCGGCCTGATCCTCCAACTTCGCCAAGAGCCGCTGGCCCTCAGCGACCTCTGGAAAGCCGACCGCGTCGGTCGAAACCGATGCATGAAGCGGATCGCTTCGCGACTCCCGTTCCGCCCGCTGATCGGCTTCTTCTACCTCTACATCTGGAAGCGTGGCTTCCTGGATGGCTACGCCGGACTGATGTTCTGCCTGCTGCGACTGACCCACGAGATTCACATGGTGGTCAAATTGGCAGAGAAAAGGCATCAAGTGACAAGTGACAAGTAGCAAATGACAAGTGACAAGTAGCAAATGACAAGTAGCAAGCTCCGCCCCTTGGCACTTGCCACTTGTCACTTGCCACTTTCTCCCTCCCCTTCCTTCAACCCTGCGCTCCTCATGCTTCGCGATCAAATCAAGTGGCTCTTCTTTCCTGGTCTGAACCTGAACGCGCGGCTGCGCTATCGGGTCTTGCCGACGTTTCTTGGTCGCCCCAAGCCCGGCGAAGAGCGGCTGATCCTCGACGCCGGATGCGGCAACGGGATGCTCTCGTACCAAGCCTATAAGCTGGGACACAAGGTGCTGGGCGTTTCGATCAAGGATGAGGTACTCCGTGACAAGCAGATGTTCAACCAGCACCACGGCATCCCCGAGGACCGTCTGGAGTTCCGCGACTTCAACCTCTACGAGATCGATCAGATCGGCATGCAGTTTGATGAGATCATCTGCTGCGAGGTGATGGAGCACATCAAGGGCGACACCCAAGTCTGCACCAGCTTCTTCAAGATTCTCAAGCCGGGCGGCGTGCTGCACATCTGTTGTCCGAATGCCGAACACCCGATCAACGTTCACTACCCACTCGACCCGCACGAGAACGGAGGCCACGTCCGCCCGGGGTACACGCATGCCACGTTCAAACAACTCCTTGAGCCGATCGGGTTCCAAGTCTCTGAACCTACGGGTCTTGGCGGACCGATCCGCCAGACCTGTAACTGGCTGATCACCAAGGCCCAGCACATCGGCCGCATGGTGCTCGGCATCCCGGCGTTCCTGTTACTTTCGTGGCTTCCAGTGCTGGATGGAGCCAACCCCAAGATGCCGTTCAGCATCTACGTGCGAGCCACCAAGCCGAAGTAGTGTCGGCAATTTCTCCGAGTCCGGTGATTCGATGTGGATACCTAGCCAGACTGGCAAGCCAAGTTCGACTCCGCCAACGTCAATCGTCATTCGAACCGTCACACTGCTAATTACCTCGATCCACCGGACTCGGAGAGTCCGGCGACAATCCTCTTGATCCTTGTCACGCAAATCGGTGCCCGTCGGCACTATGCCGTCCCCGCCGCTTTGGAGCGAGCCGGGCTTCTGGCGGGTCTCTACACGGATGTCTGCATGGCCGCGCCTTGGCTCCGAATGATGGCCCGCTTCGTTCCTAACGAGATCAACATCCCCGGCTGGAGAAGCCTGAAAGGCCGCGAGCCAACCGGCGTTCCCGACCGTAAGATCACCTGTCTTTGGGCAGCTCCCTGGAAGATGGGTCGGTTCAAGGACACTGGTCAGCAAGGTGGTCAATACGCCAGATTCGTGGCTCAGAATGAAGCCTTTGGTCGGGATGTCGTCGCTCGCGGATTCGGTGCTGCCAGAGCGGTCTACGCCTTCAACGGGGCCGCTGTCGAGATCTTCGAAGCCGCCCGAACCAAGGGGCTGCGATGCATTCTCGACATGACGATCGCTCCGCTGGAAGTGATTGAGCGTCTGCTTGCAGAGGAGCGACACAAGTTTCCGCACATTGAACTGGGAGCGGAGGCTTCCAATCCTCCCGAACAGTTGATCGCGAGAGAGCGACGAGAGTGGGAGTTGGCGGACCTGATTCTCTGCGGCTCAGAATATGTGATCGACTCTTTAGCCGAGGTGGGTGTTCCCCGCGCGAAGTGCCGTGTCTTGCGATGGGGCTACTCGGGCCCCAGCGTCGAGACCGATCGCAGCCAGCGAAACGGCCCCTTGAATGTCCTGATCGCAGGCACCGTCGAACTTCGCAAAGGGGTCCAATACGCTCTTCAAGCAGCTCAGATTCTGGCCGATCCGGCGTACCACTTCCGATTCGTGGGACCAAGCCGCACCAACGCGCGGGTGTTCGAGAAGCAACTTCTCGATCCGATTTCCGGAACCACTTACAGAATCCACGGCCCCGTCCCGCGGACCGAGATGACGCACGAATACCAGAACGCGGACGTGCTGCTGCACCCTTCACTGGCCGAAGGGTCCGCCAACGTCTGCTACGAAGCGATGGCCCACGGGTTGCCGGTGGTCGCGACTCCCAACGCGGGTTCGGCAGTGACGCATGGCGTCGACGGGTTCATCATCCCGATTCGTGATCCCAAGGCGATCGCCGACGCCCTCCGCACGCTGCGAGACAATCCGAGCCTGCGTCAGGCGATGAGTGCCGCAGCTCGACAGCGAGCCGCTACACTGACACTGGCAGAGTATGAGAGGGCTTTAGTGTCGGCGCTTTCTCCGAAATCGCCCGGCGCAGCGCAGCAAGCCGAGTGAACATCGAGTGAATCTCCGATTGTCAAACCGCCCCCGTTCTCCGCTGGAGCCTGACTCTTTGGCTGGTGGGCGAAAAGTCTCTCCGTAAGACGGCCTTTCCAGGCCGTCTACTAGCGGTGAGAACCTTTCAAGGACGGCCTGGAAAGGCCGTCCTACGGGTCTATTGATTCCCGCCACTTGCCTAACCTCACCCATCCCGGCGTCGTCACGTCGGCCAGCGACTTTGGAAAAGTCGCCGACATTGTCGGCGATTTCTCCGAAATCGCCCGGCGCAGCACAGCAAGCCGAATGAGCCACCCACAACGTTCAACCCGCAGACCAAAACGCACTCCGCTCTAATTAAGTCGACTCTCACCATCACCGACGGACGGGCCAAAGGGGCTCGTCCTACTACGAGCAACCTCCCTGGCACTCGTCCCTCCTCTCTTCTCTCCTCTTATCCTATGTCCATCTCCGACGCCTCATTCCAAAAAGCCCAGGACCATGAGATGGCCAACTGGGTTAAAGACACCGCCAACGTCACGCGGATGCTCTACGAACTCGTCGAGCATAGCGAGATCGCGGGGCCGCTTGATCGGTACGTACCGACTCCAGCGGCCCGGTCGTTAGAGGTCGGCGTCGGCTGCTTTGGACTGGGGTTTCTCTCAGCCCACTTCGCGATGAAGGCGGGAAAGATCGACGGTCTTGATCCCCTGCCGCGCCTCGACATCAACCTGCCCGATGCCGACCTGCAACGATACATCGACGCCCTTCGCAGCCGCGTAAACTACACCAGTTGTCCCGGCGAGCGGATGCCGTATGACGATGCGACGTTCGATCTGATCGCGTGCATCAACGTCGTTGACCATGCCCAGTCGCCCGAGTCGATTCTCAAGGAGATCCACCGCGTGCTAAAGCCCGGCGGGATCTTCGCCTTCTCAGTCAGTACCCTCTCGTTCGCGGGTGAGAAGAAGTGGCACTTCAATCGTTGGCGAAAGCCGAACGAGTGGCTCTTCGTCGCCCATCCGCACACTTACCAGTGGACCCGCGCTGACGCGATGCTCCGCAGCTTCTTCCCGAACGTGTTGTGGAGTGACAAGCCAAACCTGCGCAAACGAGTCATGGGCAAGGGACGAATGTCGTACTGGATTGTGCGGAAGTAGTAAGAGATCTCCGAAGACTCTCTGAACATCCCGGAGGGATTCCAGAAGGTAGCCGGTGGTTGAGCGCAGCGACACCACCGGTCACGACACATCTCCCATGACTCTTCACGAAGGGGTGACACAATGCCGTCTACATTCCTCTCCAAGTGGGTGAGAGTGATGCCTTCTTTGTAGCCACGTTTCGCCAGAACGTGGGTGGATTTTACAACTCGCCCACGTTCTGGCGAACGTAGCTACGCGACGCGACGCGACGGTCAACTCGCCCGCGTGCCCCGGCGTCACGGGCTACATCGAACATCAAGAGTCGCACCACCACCAGAACCCGTTCCGCGAGGAGTTGATCGAACTCCTCCACAAGGCCGGAGTGAAGTACGAAGAGCGGTTCCTCGACTGACCTGTGGCACCCCTTCAGGGTGCGGTCCTGATTTTCGACCGTTTACCGGTGGTGTCGCTGCGCTCAACCACCGGCTACCTTCTGAAATCCCTTCGGGATGGCCGAACGGGGCAGTTGGGCCGTTTCATGACGCCTCTCCAGTATGTGATTGACCTTCCATTTTTCCTCGCTGGCTCTCCTCTCTCGTCCCTCCTCTCTAGTCTTTCCATGAAACAAGTTCTCCAAAATCGTAAGACCGGCCAAGTTCGTGTCGTCGATGTTCCGACACCCCAGCTCCGTTCCGATGGACTGTTAATACGGAACGTCGTGTCGCTGATCTCCGCCGGGACCGAGCGGGCGTCGATCGAGCTGAGCCAGAAGTCTCTCGTTGGGATGGCTCGGGAGCGACCCGATCTGGTACAGCGCGTGCTGGACAAGCTGCGCAAGGACGGCTTCATGGCGACCATGAATGCTGTGCGAGAGCAGTTCGATCGCGAGTTGCCACTCGGCTATAGCGCAGCCGGAACGGTCACTGCGCTGGGGACCAATGTCACTGGGTACGAGCCGGGGCAACTCGTCGCCTGTTGCGGGGCGGGGTTCGCTTGTCATGCCGAGGTCAACGCGGTTCCGCGTCTGCTGACAGCCAGCGCCCCCACAGGCGTCACCGCTGAACAAGCAGCCTATGCGACGGTCGGCTCGATCGCCTTGCAAGGGATTCGTAACACCGATGCCCGCGTCGGCGAAACGGTCGCGGTCATCGGACTCGGGCTGATCGGTCAACTGGCTGTCATGCTACTGCGGGCCAGTGGCTGCCGAGTGATCGGTCTGGATGTTTCACCGAAGCGAGTGGAGCAAGCCATTGCCAATGGAGCGGTCGCGGCCTTCGCTGGTGAAGGCCCCGCCATCGAAGAAGCAGTCATGAAGGCCACGCGCGGACGCGGCTGCGATGCGATTCTCATCACAGCTGCCACCAAGAGTAACACGCCGGTCGAACTCGCTGCGCGGATCGCCCGCGACCGGGCCAAGGTGGTGATGGTCGGCGTGACCGGAATGGACATCCCCCGTAATGACTACTATCACAAGGAACTGACGTTCATCGTCTCGCGGTCGTACGGACCGGGTCGGTATGACACGCAGTTCGAAGAGAAGGGGCACGACTACCCGATCGGTTATGTGCGGTGGACCGAGCAACGGAACCTGGAGGCGTTCCTCGATCTTTGTTCGCTGGGGTCGATCAAGCCCGAGACGCTGACCTCGCACCGCTTTCCGATTGCGGATGCAGTGAAAGCGTATGAGATGATCCTAGAGGGGACGGAGCCGTATCTGGGCGTGGTACTGGAGTACCCGACGGCAACTGCGAATGCCGAACCCGCTTCGAAGATCGAGCTGCGGGGCAAAGGGACAAGTTACAAGGGGCAAGTGACAAGGTTGGATGCAACGGGGAAATCAGTCGTTGGTGTCTCGTTCATCGGAGCGGGGAACTTCGCTCGGGGCGTTCTTCTTAAGAACTTGCAGAAGCAGTCCGGGATCGCCTATCGCGGGATTTTGACCGCCTCGGGACAGTCCGCTGTCTCAGCGGGGAACAAGTACGGATTTGAGTTCTGCACGTCGGAGGTCAACGACATCCTGAACGATGCTGGCACGCACGCCGTGTTTATTGCCACGCGACATTCGCAACATGCTGAGTTGGTGTGCCAAGCCTTGAAGGCTGGGAAGGCTGTGTTTGTGGAGAAGCCGCTGGCGGTGAATGAGGAGCAGTTGGAGCGGGTGCGTTCAGTGCTGGGAGATGAGAGACGAGGGACGAGAGACGAGAGCCAAAGAGAACCACTCTCGGTCTCTCACCCCTCAACCCTCACCCCTCAACCGATCCTGATGGTCGGTTTCAACCGCCGCTTCGCTCCGATGGCTCTGGCTCTCAAGGCCCACTTCGCGAACATTCACCCGCTGAGCATGCACTACCGCGTGAACGCCGGGACGATCCCGGCAGAGCACTGGGTGTCCGACCCGAGCGAGGGGGGCCGGATCGTCGGCGAGGGGTGCCACTTCCTCGACTTCTTTGCCTTCCTCACCGGCTCACACCCGGTGACTATTGATCGCTACGCCGTCGACCGCTCTTCGCCCGATGATGTGCAACTGGTCGTGACCTACGCCGATGGATCGGTGGGTCACTTGACCTACACCACCACCGGGGCCAAGGCGACCGCGAAAGAACGCGTCGAAGTCTTCGGCAGCGGGCGCAGCGGCGTACTGGATGACTTCCGGCTCTTGCAACTCGACACCGGAAGCAAGCGCGTCACGAACCAGAAGGCTTGGTTCTCGCAAGACAAAGGCCACGCTGCCGAACTGGTGGCCTTCATCGAAGCGGTCCGCACCGGTGGGCCGCTGCCGATTGAAGTGGAGAGCCTGCTGGCGACGACGGAAGCGACATTCAGGTGATTGGTGACATTCATCCCGGAGGGATTCCAGAAGGTAGCCGGTGGTTGAGCGCAGCGACACCACCGGTCACGACACATCTCCCATGACTCTTCACCCTGAAGGGGTGACACAATGCCGTCTACATTCCTCAGCCTGCATTACCATTTAGTCTTCAGCACAAAACACCGTACGGCGTCGATCGCGAAGGATTGGCAAAGTCGCCTGCATGGATACCTCGGCGGAATCATCACTCGACTCGGTGGGTTTCCTCAAATCGTCGGCGGCGTCGCTGACCATGTGCATCTCCTCGTAGGACTGAAGGCGACACACACCCTTTCCGATGTCATGCGGGAACTCAAGAAGAGTTCTTCGGAATGGGTTCACACTGAGATTCACAGCCCCCAATTCGCTTGGCAGGAAGGTTACGCCGCCTTCACGGTCAGCCCTCACGCGTGTCCCGGCGTCATGGGCTACATTGAACATCAAGAGTCGCACCACCACCAGAACCCGTTCCGCGAGGAGTTGATCGAACTCCTCCACAAGGCTGGAGTGAAGTACGAAGAGCGGTTCCTCGACTGACTTGTGGCACCCCTTCAGGGTGCGATGATCATCACCACTCCTTAACCGGTGGTGTCGCTGCGCTCAACCACCGGCTAACTTCTGAAATCCCTTCGGGATAACCAGTGAGATGGTTCATATTGCGGCGAACATCCCAATGAAGATCCTCTTCTTCTGCCACTACTTCCCGCCCGAGGTCAATGCCCCGGCGTCTCGGACTTATGAACATGCGGTTCGCTGGGTGCGGGCGGGGCACGAAGTGACCGTGGTCACGTGTGCCCCGAACTGCCCTGATGGTGTGGTCTTCAGCGGTCACAAGAACCGGCTGCGATCCCAGACCGAGATGGTTGATGGCATCAAGGTCGTCCGCGTCTGGACCTGCATCGCTCCCAACAAGGGAATGCTGCTTCGGATCCTCAACTACGTCAGCTACATGCTCAGCGCGGTTTGCTCGGCGCTCTGGCTTCCTCGCCCCGATGTGGTGGTCTCGACCTCGCCGCAGTTCTTTTGTGGTTGGGCGGGAGTGTGGTATCACTGGCTGAAGCGAGTTCCGTTTGTCCTTGAGATCCGCGACATCTGGCCCGAGTCAATCGCAGCCGTTGGTGCCATGAAGAAGGGAATGGCGACGCGGTTTCTGGAATGGCTTGAACGCCGGATGTACCTGGCCGCCGATCGCATCGTGACGGTTGGCCACGGCTACAAAGAACAGATCGCCGCCAAGGTGCCCGTCGGCGTCCGAATCTCGGTCGTCATGAACGGCGTCGATGCGGAACTCTTTTCGCCAATGCCTCGCGATGAGGCGTTCCTCGCGAAATGGGGACTGACCGGCAAGTTCGTCTGTTCATATGTCGGCACGATCGGCATGGCGCATGGGCTTGAGGTCGTGATCCGCGCTGCTCGAATTCTTCAAGACCGGGGACGAGCGGACATTGCGTTCCTGATCGTCGGCGATGGCGCTCGCCGCGAAGTACTCGAACAACTCGCAGCCGCCGAATGCGTGGAGCAGCACGTCATCTACACGGGCCGCATGTCGCGTGACCAGATGCCGACCGTCCTCGCCAGTTCGGATGCGTGTCTGGTTCACTTGCGCAAAACCGAACTCTTCGAGACGGTGGTGCCGTCGAAGATCTTCGAAACAATGGCGATGGGCCGCCCGATCATCATGGGGGTCCGTGGCGAATCTCGCGAGATCGTCAAGGCGGCGGGGGCCTCGATTGAGATGGAACCGGAGTCGGAAGCGGACTTGGTCGAGGCGTTGCTCCGACTGGCCGATGATGCGGCATTTCGAGAATCGCTCTCGCAATCGGCCAGGGCTTACGTCCTCAAACACTATGACCGCAACGGCCAGGCGATCAAGATGCTGCAAGTCTTCGAAGGACTGTCGGCGATTTCTCCGAAATCGCCCGGCGCAGCGCAGCAAGCCGAGTGAACCACGGAAACCTCCAACTCACAAACCGACCCGTACTCCGTTGCCGCCTGCCCCTAAACTGACCCACCACTGCGTTGTCACCCCGGCTGGCGACTTTGGAAAAGTCGCCGACAATCCATGACCACACCATTCCAGTTCAACCAAGCGGGCTCGCGAGGGTCCGCAGCGCACTACCTTCACCCGGCAGCGGAAGCCCTCTTCCCGCCGCTCCAGTCCGGCCTGCGCGTGCTCGATGTCGGATGCGGCAACGGGTACTGGGCGGGCTGGTTCACGGAGCGAGGTAGCCAAGTCGTCGGTCTCGATCCCTCGCCAACGGGGATTCGCGTTGCCCGTGAGTCGGTGCCGGGGGCGCGATTCGAAGAGGCCATCGTCGCCAACGACACGCTCGCTCAACTCAATGAGCAACCGTTCGACCTCGTCGTCAGCTTCGAGGTCGTGGAGCATGTCTACTCCCCGAAGACATGGGCGCTGGGTTGCTTCTCAGCCCTCAAGCCGGGCGGCATGCTCGTCTGCTCGACACCGTATCACGGGTATCTCAAGAACCTCGCCATCGCGATTACTGGCAAGTGGGACCACCACCACCAGCCGCTCAGCGAGGGAGGCCACATCAAATTCTGGAGTGTCCCTTCGCTCACGCGCCAACTCGAAGAAGTCGGGTTCAAAGATGTCCAGTTCCGAGGGGCTGGCCGCTGGCCGGGGTTGTGGAAGTCAATGGTGCTGTCGGCCAGAAGGCCAGAAGGGGCGCCACCGTAGGACAGACAAAATGCGGTCTAACGACAAACGCCCTCACTCCAAGTCCGTTATCCTCAAGCATCCCGAAGGGATTCCAGACGGTAGCCGGTGGTTGAGCGCAGCGACACCACCGGTCACGACCTCCGGTGACCCTTCACCCTGAAGGGGTGACACAACACCTCCCATATTCCTCAACCGGCATGATCATCTGGGCTTCAGGACAAAACACAGTTCCTAGAGCAGTTTCAGAAATGCTCTTCAGTTCGCAAGTTTGGAACACTAGAGCATTTTTAGAATTGGTGTTCAGTGAGAATTCGCGATCAACAATGAGTGGGGAACACTCATTTCCACTGATCTTCGCTAATCCAAAAGAGCCTTACGATTGAGCAGCACCTCAAAACCCGGCTCCGGATTAGTATTGATCAGCGTGGATTAGTGTTCCAAATTTGCGACTGAAGACCCATTCCGAAACTGCTCTCATTTCCACTAATCGACACTAATCCGGAGCCAGATGATGTGGTGTTGCTTCATGACATGGCCCCTCCGAATTCGTGAAGATCAGTGGAAATGAGTGTTCCCCACTCCTGCGCTCAAGAAGATTTCCGACTGAACACCAATCCTAAAAGTGCTCTCGGCTAACCTGTAGCACCCCTTCAGGGTGCGGTCGTCGCTCGCAACCCGCTTACCGGTGGTATCGCTTCGCTCAACCACCGGCTACCTTCTGAAATCCCTTCGGGATGACTGCAAAGACTCTGAACTGGGACAGGTCGTCCCGCTAGCATTCTTCACACATGCCCGCTCCGCAATCCTCACGTTTCGCTCGCTGGTACTATCTCTTCCAGCATCATCGCACCGATCAGATGTGGCTGCGGGCGAAGAAGCTCGTGACCAGCAAGTTGTGGTCGCCCTCGCTGAGTCGACAGGAACGCAACCTGGCAGAAGAGGCCAAGGTTCGAGTCGATCTGGCCCCGCTACGAGCGTTGGGGGAACGAAGAGCTGCGAGAACCCTCACCCCCAACCCCTCTTCCAGGGGAAGAGGGGAGCCAACGGTGAGCGGGATGACGCTACCCTCCGGTTCTGAGCGACTTTCCGTTCCCGAGTTTTCCTTTCTTCGCGAGACACGCCGCTTCGCATGGCCCATCGATTGGCGGTGTCAGTCGGTGGCAGCGGTCTCGCATCTGTGGCGGTTTCAGTTGCACTATCAAGATGCGCTGTGGCCACTGGCGGGAGTGTTGGGTGATTCGGCCCTCACCCCCAACCCCTCTCCCGGGGGGAAAGGGGGGCCGGAAGGCCAAGAAGCCGCTCGCGAGTTACTGTGGAGGCATGTCGCCGATTGGGCAGCGGCACATGAACGACCGACCCGAGTGTCACTTCAAGACGGGTGGCATCCCTTCTGCATTTCGAGGCGGGCGGCCAACTGGATGCAGTGGTGGGCACTATGCCTCGCGAGCGAACACCCCTCCGGCCCCCCTCTCCCCCGGGGAGAGGGGTTGGGGGTGAGGGCTACTGATAGCATCCTCCACTCTCTCGCTCGGCAGATCGCTTTCCTATCGAATCACCTTGAATGGGATCTGCGCGGCAACCACCTGCTCTTCAATCTCTGGGCGATCGGGCTCGGAGCGGCCTTCTTTGATGGTGAACTCGGCAAGCGTTGCCTCGACCTGATTGACGCCCACTTGCCAGAGCAGATCGAAGAGCAGCTCACCGAAGAGGGTGAGCACTTCGAGCGCGCGACGGCCTATCACATCGAGGTCGCAGAGCTGTTCCTCGATCTGCGTGAAGTCCTCCGTCCGTTCCGCCCGCGACTCTCCGCCCAGTGTGGTTCGATCGCCTCGCGGATGACCGACATGATCGTCGGGATCTCGCACCCTGATGGCGATCCGCCGCTGTTTGGCGACTCGACGTTCCATGTGCGGCCGATTCTCGATGATCTGAAGCGAACGCTGGTGAACTCACTCGACTCACCCTCGTCACGACAGCCAAAGGCTCACTTGTTCGGTGACTACTGGGTTTGGCGGCATGATGATGATTGCTTGATTTTCGACATGGGTTCCGTGGGAGCGGATGAGCTGCCCGCGCATGCGCATTGCGATCTGCTCGGGTTTGAAGCAAGCATCGGTGGGCACAAACTCTTTGTCGATTCGGGTGTCGCCAGTTACGACGATAATGAGGTGCGTCGTTACTGCCGCTCGACAGCAGCCCATAACTGCCTGGAGATTAACGGCCTGAGCCAGTGCGACGTGTGGGGGAAGTTCCGCATGGGATACCGCGGTCACGCCCAACACCTGGAGGATCACCACGAGAAAGGCGGCTGGTGGGTCCAAGCGAGCCATGATGCTTACCGCAGGATCGGCATCCCGCTGATCGCTCGCCACTTCGAGTGCCTCGATGATGGAACGTGGGTCTGCATGGATGTGTTGTGGGGAACCGGGGAGCACGAGTTGGTTTCGCGGTTGCACCTGCATCCGGATGTGAAGGTAATGGAGTTGACCTCGTTGGAAGTCGTCTTGCGAGTCGGCGAACGACAAGTGCGGATGGTCTTTGAAGGGACCGATGGAGTGCTGAGCGTCGCTGAAGGAAAATACTGCCCCGAGTTTGGCGAGGTGCAGCCGACCCGTGTGCTGGAGTTCCGAAGGAAGACGAAGGTGCCCGCCGTGGTGAAGTGGACATTGTCGGCGATTTCTCCCCAAATAGGTATCCCCTTCCCTCAAGTGCATACTACAGGTTGTGTTTCCCCTTGATCAGGGACTTGTCGGGAATCGGATTGAGGGCGACGGCTTGC
>JAYSVZ010000584.1:0-3992 GCA_043718305.1 Planctomycetota bacterium
TCCCGTCAATTGGCGAATCGACCCGTCCGGCGCAGACCTCCTTCCGGGCGTTTTCAGGAGGGGCTCGCTATGATAGATTCTGCTCAAACATTCCCTTCAGAACGCCCTTGGCGTGCCTCGTTGACAGCTGCTTGCCCCCCATGCTTGAACTTCCGATTGTCTCGATTGATGACTCCCTGGCGGGGGCTCCGGCCTCCAGTGCGGCGGGGGGCTGCGCCTCGGGGGCAGCGTTGGCTTTGGATGGGAGTGTCGCACCGCGTCGGCGGTTGCCACCATGGCTCAAGCGACCGCTGCCGACATCGGAAATGTCGTTCACGAGCCAGGTGATCGAGGATCTGCGACTGGAGACGGTCTGCGAAAGTGCCAAGTGCCCCAACCGCACCGAGTGTTGGTCGCATCGCACCGCGACGTTCATGATTCTCGGGAATGTCTGCACGCGCCCGTGCGGGTTCTGCTCGGTTCCTCGCGGGAAGACCGAAGAGATCGAACTCGACGAGCCCGAACGCGTGGCCGAGGCTGCCAAGCGACTGGGGCTGGAACATGTCGTGATCACGTGCGTGACGCGGGATGACCTGCCCGATGGCGGGGCGGAGCATTTCTATCGATGCGTCCTGGCTGTTCGAGCAGCGACGGGGGCCGCTGTCGAAGTGCTGACCAGTGACTTCAAGGGGAACCGCGCGGCCATCTCGCGGGTCGTCCAAGCGCAGCCCGATGTCTTCAACCACAACACCGAAACGGTGCCCCGCCTTTACGAACGGGTCCGCCGGAATGCGGAGTACCAGCGGACGCTCGACCTGCTCAAGCAGGTCAAGGATGAGGCCCCCACGATGCCGACCAAGAGCGGGCTGATGCTCGGCCTTGGCGAGACGATGGATGAGGTGCTCGATGTGGCGTCCGACCTCCGCAGAGTCGGCGTCGAGATGCTGACGATTGGGCAGTACCTGCAACCAACGCCGCAGAACCTTCCGGTCGAGCGATTCGTGCCGCCTGAAGAGTTCGACTGGCTCGGCGAACAGTGCCGCCGTATGGGGTTCAAGTTGGTCTCAAGTGGTCCCTTCGTCCGGTCGAGTTACCACGCCGGGGAAATGGCCAGCGTGCTGGGGCGCGAGTAACGAAGGGTTGGAGTTCAGCCTTGAGGCTGCATCTGAACAGACTAGGATGTCGTAATGGACATTGCCTACATCGAAACATCCATCGTCAGTCATGCGGCCGCATGGCCGAGTACCGACATTCAGATCGCCGCGTTTCAGCATCAAGCCCGCAAGTGGTGGTCGATGGAACGGCCAAAATTCGAACTCGTGACATCGCAACTTGTGATTGACGAGGCATCCGCTGGCGATCCGTCTGCGGCTGCGGAACGATTGAAGCTCCTCGAAGGGCTGCCAACGGTCCCGATCAACGATGACGTCCGAGCATTGGCCCGTGCGATCATGTCTGCATCGATCATGCCGCCCAAGGCTGCGGCTGACGCACTGCACGTTGCCGCTGCTGCCGTCGCGGGAGTACAATACTTACTGACGCTCAATTGCAAACATATCGCGAATGCTCACGAGCTACCCCGGGTTTACAGGCTTTTGAGCGAACACGGGTTCGGGCCATTATTGATCTGTACCCCTGCGGAATTCCTGGGTGGAGAACACGATGACGAAGAATCCGATTCTTGGTGAACTGCACGCTGTCCGCGAACGACTGCTAGCCGATGCAGGCGGAACACTCGATGCATTGGTCGATCAGCTCCAGGCAGAAGAACAGCAATCAAATCGTCCGCGCTTCAAATCCCGACGAACCATCCGCAGCACCGGATCGGCGAAGTCAGCTGCGTCGGTATTGGAGAATCAATCGTCGCCGCCCGGTGATCGGTAGCGTTAAAGCCTGAACCTTACTTTCCCGCGGTCAGCAAAGCTGCCGTGTAACCCAGCAGATCGTTCTGCTCTCGCGTCACTTGCTGCCACACATCAGTCCGCCCCGCCTTTTGGCAGAGTTCTGCAAACGACACGCGGGCGTCGCTGCTGATGTTGGAGAGGTACTTCGCAGCCAGCGTCACGGCGGGATCAAGTTGATTCGATCGCATCAGCAGATCGACCACGACATAGGCCAGGAACGGCTTGTCCTGCTCATCCGGTTCTTGTTCCAGGCGGTCCTGGAAATACTGCATTGCATCCGCTCGGTTCTTATCGAGCAGGACGCGGAAAAACTTGATGTGGGCCGGGTAGAAGTCGTCGAACGGAGCCTCGCCGCCGTACTGCAACTGCGAGTCGAGCTTTCCGCCGTACTCCGCCAGTTGCAGGGCCATCTCCAGCTCCTCGGCGGGCGGTTCGATCGTTCGCGCGAACCGCACCACCGAGTTCAAGTGCGACACATCAATGTGGTAGTTACCCCCCTCGAAGAGCCAGTCCCGCCCCGACATCAGCTCTCGCAGAGATGACCCCGGCGTGAGAAACGGCATCCGCTTCTGAACGCTCCCCTGCAAACTCTCGGTCAAGTCGTGGTACAGGCTGCGAACCATCACCTTGGCGCAATCCTGTCGCTGCTCGGGAGCGAGGTTGGCGGTCACCTGATCAAAGGCGGTGATGGTGCTGCATGTGCCGTGAGCCTTCAGCATCATGCGGAGTCCCTTGGTCGGGTGGACTCCCTGATGGAGAGCGACTTGCAGGATCTCCTCGGCTTTGGTGTAGTCGAGGTTGTCGGGCAGCGCTTCGATCGCGTCGGCAACCGGCTTCGGATCGCGAATCACCTGGTAGTACATCCACGCCGCCGCGATGTCGCCATCGGCCAGGAATAGCTCTCCAGCCTCACGAGCAGCCGCGATGTAGGTCTCCTCAACGCTCTTGCGCAAAGCATCGGGCACATCGGTCAACGACGCTGGCTTCGTGACTGGCAAACCGAGCGAATGCTTCTTCTGCATCAGCCGCGAATCGAACAGCTTGTGGTAGTCCTTGTCCGCCTTGAGCTGGAGTGCAACGCGGTCAAACAGAGCGTCCGTGTCACCAGCGGGGAGTTGTTGAAGTTCATCGTAGATCGTCGACATCGGGCGGGCCTTTCGAGTGAGGCCCCGATGTTAGCGGAGCGGTCTCCCCGCCGGGAGGGAACCACACCGACATTGTCAGCGGTCGTGTGTGCATCACAAAGGTAGGCAGCCGCCAAGTTCTGCCCCCCTCTCCCCCGCAATCGGGTGGATTGACAGGGAAGACTTCATTGCGGGGGAGAGGGCTGGGGGGGCTGGGGTGAGGGGGCCACCAGCCAGGGAGTGAACGGAAGCCAACCTCGAAACTGCTCAAATCTTCGCCGTCCCCACATTCAGTCGAGCCGGTCGGACGAAC
Organism: Planctomycetota bacterium; assembly: GCA_043718305.1. Lineage (GTDB taxonomy): Bacteria > Planctomycetota > Planctomycetia > Planctomycetales > Planctomycetaceae > TH-plancto1. The sequence goes on from JAYSVZ010000584.1 coordinate 3,321, forward strand.
AGAACTCACAACAGGGATTGATTTCCCGGCCCGTCTGGCGTATCCATCGTATAGTGAGGTTCGCCGGGAGCGCGGCGGACCGGGTGGCTGGACTTTGCGGTGGACCGCAAGGGAGGTCATCTTCTGGATTGCTTCAGCCCCGATGCGATCCTCGCCTGCGAACGGACATTGTCCCACCATGCCTGACCCTACCCTGCAGATCCATAGCCAAAACCTGCCTTACATCGAAGAGATTTACGCTCGCTTCCTGAATGGAGATAGCTCCGTTCCGACGGAATGGGCGGACTACTTTCGTTCGTCCCTCAACGGGCATGGGCAGCCCGCCACTTCCGGTCGCGTCAGCTTCGACCCGCCGTTCAAGCCGCGCAGCATCTTCAACCCGCCCGGCGGCGGAGGCTCGAACCACTTTCGCGCGGAACAGAAGCTCAGCATCGCCTTGCAGCAGGAGCGCGTCGACGGGTTGATCCAGGCGTACCGCACCTTGGGGCACATCCCCGCCAAGGTGGACCCGCTGAAGGTCAAGATCGAGACCCCGGTCGAACTCGACCACACGTTCTATGGTTTCACGGAGGCCGACCTCGACCGCGATGTCTCGACCGAGCTGATGGGAGGCCCCGACACACGGACCCTGCGCGGGGTGATCGCATGGCTCAAGCAGACGTACTGCCGGTC
>JAYSVZ010000585.1:0-3991 GCA_043718305.1 Planctomycetota bacterium
ATCGAGTACGCATGCCGATACGCCCGCTCGGCCTCAGCCAAGATTGGTGTCCACGGGGCGTCCGGGCCATCGTTATAGAACTGAACAGTGTGAGCAGGCAGACGATGCATCACTCTTCTCCGCTTCGAGGTCAGATTTCCAGTTAGTTCGCAGCCACTCCGTCAAAGCCCGCACGCGCGACTCGTCATCCGGTGGCTGGTCCGAGAACGCCAATGTGAACAGGAACTTGCCGACACGAACAGCGGCATCATCCGACGCAGCGCGAGCGGCAGGTTCTGAGGTGGGAGCAGTCAAATCAGGTTCCTCCAACGGAAACGGAGTGGGGGCCGGGCACGACGGGGCCGGGCCAATGTGAGTTGGTGAATACCGGGAAACGAGCTACCGGGAACGAGCGAATGTCATTGGCGTGTCCCCCTATTATTGATCTACCGATTTTCGAGGGAGGGCGGCGGAAGTATTTTTGAGAATCCTTGCTGGTGACAGATCATCAACACCCAGCGAGTGCATTTCGGTGTCCCCCTATTATGGAGCTACCAACGAGAGGTGGGGGGTGGCTAAGAAATCCGGTAAGATTCTCGAAATCGTCACACCGACGAACCCTCCGGATCGTTCTCACTCGGATCACGTGATCGTGTCCCCCTACTATTAGGCTTTCCGAAAACTGACCGTTTTGGCGACACGGAATTCTGAGAAACCCCAAAATAGTTGGGCTTCGCCACGATCGCACTGTTTCGCGACTGGGCCGTCGTGACGCCCCGGTTGGCCAACCAACCAACCCGCCGCCCGTGGCCCCGTACACGAAGACACTGGGCCGTGAAGCTTCCGTATGGTCATTCACCGCAGAGTCTCCAGCACGCAGCGCGATCCCTCCCCTATTATTCATATGCTGTTTGAGTCGAATTCCTCCGCAATCTTTACGGATTTCCAGAAATAGTTCCCTCCAGCGACTGTGCATTCTCTTCCCATCATCGCCAGCAGATGGGGTGACACCGAGACACCGAGATTGGCCAACGCGACGAATGCAGTTGAGGTAAATCATTACAGGAGAAGGCATTGGCTCTGCGGCAATCTGCACCCGAATGATTCGGACCTTGTCAGACCAACCGCAGAATCGAGATCCCGAATCCCAATCAGTCCAGTGGCGTCACCTTACCTCGGTTCCAGGCGAAGCCAACTTTCTCCACACGGCTACCCATACTGTCCTTTCGAGGCAGCCCTGGATGAGCTGGATAGCCAACCTTTTTGACCATCCCAGATCCATGCGAAGAATCAATAATCCGTAGAGGTGTCACTATCGTGCCAAGGTCTACACGGTAAGGAACCTCCTTCACCTCCAGTGTTGCAGTCTTCTCTTTCAATTGATTGTTGACCGTTTCAAAGGCAACATTCCAAGGAATGTTTTGGCGAACCTCAGCGTAGATCATGGGATTGTTCGCTGGATATGGTTGGATAACTGGAGCACCATTGGGAGTAAGAGGCAATCGCATTTGAACAACAGCGGTTCCCGAGAGGCTCGTCGGATTCCCATCCCATGAGCCGACTTCGATTTCACCACTCAATGTTCCGCCCGCTGCTCCGTAGGCCAAGCCAACTCCAGCAGCCCCTGCTGGAACCGGAGTGAAGGGCGCAGTAAGACTGGGTTCTACCGCTTTTGGTTGTAAAAACAGGAACGGCTGGTAGAACTGATACTCCGGCAGGCCACCCACTTGGGAGTTTGTCGTACTGGTCCCAGTGTACTTCAGCATCACTTTCTTTGTCGCGAAGTTCACCGTCAGTTCCACTTTGATTTTGCCTGTTTCGTAGATGTTTTCTCGAAAATCATCATTCCCCCGCGAGTATTCCCGCCACGGTGTCCAAGTCCGGCCTTGGGCCTGGACCTGGGCGACGGCGGTGGCCCCGACGATGTCGACGACCGTGTATGTGAAGCGGGTTCCCGACGCGAATACGTCGGTCGTCGCATCGGGATTGTTGTAGCTCGCGGGAGGCGTGTACCGAATCTTGTTTCCCACGATGACGGCTGTGCCCCCATCATCCGGTTGCGTCACCGATTGAATGCTCAAGTAGTCGAGATCCATGTCGTTTGGCAGCACATCGATGTCGACATATTCTTCACCCGGAGCGGGGTAGATGAACAAGTCGTTGCCAGCGACCGGTGCGATGTTAAACATGGTCAGCGTCACGGGCACCGTTTGAGAACTGCCATACGGACCGTTGATCTTGTACGTAAACGTATCCTGTCCCAAATAGAGATTGGTCGGCTTGTATGTGAACGCCCCCGTAGACGTGAAATCGAACTGGGCGGCATGGGTCGGCCCGCTTACAAGTGACCATGTCACACCGGGCGTGGCTCCCGATGGGAAGTCGTTTCCATTGACCGACCAGTTGAAAGTCGAATCGTGATAGACTTGAAAGGAATCTGGCTGGGCCACGGGCAACCACCCCATCGGAGTTGTCCCAGGACCAGGCGTTGTGGTTGGCACGTAACCAGAGACATTCACAGCCTGCATCTGAACTGCGCCCAGCGAGTCAGCATATGCGTATGAAAAACTATCTGAGCCCGATCCGCCGTTCACGTTGTAAATCACTTGAGAGGAGTTGTTCGGATCGAGATACGCTAAACCGGATGTGGGACTGGCCGCGATCCCCACAAAGCCTTGCGAACCGACGGGAAGGCTAATCGCAGCCATGTGGACACCCACTCCGCCGTACATCGAGAGGTCAATCGTACCACTGAGCATTTGACGCTGCTCGAGGGCGGGGATGAATGAGCGAGAGGACGACTTCACTCGCCGCAAGTTACGCGCGAGGAGCGACCGGATTACATCGCAAAGACGGAAGACGGAAGACGGAAGACGGAAGACGGAAGACGGGCCATGTTGTATCCCCTCAACTGCGACCAACACACGGGTGACCACTGCGTCGAATGACGAGCAGCCTTATCTCAATGACTTAATAGTTGACTCGCCTATTTGGAATTGCAAGGGCTGCTCGAAATCTTTTCGGGAAGATTTCGAAAGTCATGGGCTAAGTTTGGGACCGCGAGGGAGACAGGCATTAAGGTTTTGTCAGAGTTGCCTCGGGGCTGGCCGTTCCCGACCAGATCCCGCGTTGGGCGGACTTAGCGGCTGCCTCGGCGTTGGTGAACAGTCGTTTTCGATCCGAGCGGATCGGGAATGACGTGACAGCCGGGCTGAGACCTTGGCGGATCATCTCTTCATTGAGCATGGCTCCGTCGGCTGTGTAGACATAGGCCAGTATTCGGCGGTACTGGTCCAGCCGCTCCTGGTCGAATTCCAGCGAGATTTCACGGCCCTCGACTCGCGAGCGGGTGTAGTTCTCAGCCGCCAGTCCCCACGGCTCGGGTGGACGGTCCGGGTGCTTGGTCTCGGGTGTGTTGACGCCGAGCAGACGGATCCGGAAACCGCCTTCGAGTTCGATCGTGTCACCATCAATCACCCGCGACACCCGGATCGACTGACCGACGGGTGGAAGATCGGCGGTCGGTCGGGCTGTCGCCAGTCGCCACGCCAGCAGCGCGCTGGCCATGACCAAGATCACCATCGTCGCGCTGGGCCAACGCCGCCAACGGCGAAAGACCGAATGTCCGAGGGAGGTTTGCAAACCCTGACTCCCTCTGGTGATGGTGGCGATCAGGAATCAACCGCCCCGATCAATTGGGGCTGACTGGAAACCGGTTCCGCGACTCGCGCCCGAGGGGATCCTTCTCGTAACGTCGAGCACAGGTGGGGCAGAGATCGAGTTCGATCGACTTCACTCGAGCCGTGGGGAGTTGGAACTCGGAGGTGGAGTCCAGCAAGTCGATTTCATCGGCGATGCGATCGAGGTTGTCTTGATCGAGATCGGCTTCGGTGATCGTGTCCGACTCTTGATGAGAGCGCAGTTCAATCCGCACCGAAAAGCGATGGCCGTCGATCAGGCATCGACATTGGTCGCAGAGGTGTTGCTTCATGGGGTACAGGTCCAGACTCCC
>JAYSVZ010000586.1:0-3983 GCA_043718305.1 Planctomycetota bacterium
TGGAGCATGAAGCACCTGCACCGGCTGATTGTGTCCTCAAGAGCCTATCGACTGAGTTCGTCGAACCGCAGTGCCGCCGCCGCGAACCTCGCCCAAGACCCGGAGAACAAATATCACTGGCGGGCCAACCCGATTCGCATGGAGGCCCAGACCGTCCGCGACAGCTTGTTGTCGCTGGCGGGGGAACTCGACCTCACGATGGGTGGCCCCTCGATCCCGGTCAGTGATGAAGGCTCACGGCGACGGAGTCTGTACTTCGTCCACTCGCACAACGAGCACCAGAAGTTCCTCTCGATGTTCGACGACGCGAGCGTCCTCGATTGCTACCGCCGAACCGAGAGCATCGTCCCGCAACAAGCCTTGGCCCTGGAAAACAGCGCCCTCGCGGCCTTGATGGCCGAGAAGATCGCCGCCCGCATCACCGAAGCCCACCCCGTAGCGAGCGACAGCGACTGGGTTCTCGCTGCTTTTATGACGGTACTCGCCGAAGAGCCGTCCGATAACGAACTCGCCATCTCACTGGAGGGTCTGGTCCGGTTCAGCCCCGAGGGAACCTCACCGAACCCGACGGCCCGCGTGCAATTCATCCTGGCGCTGTTGAATCACAACGACTTCGTGACCGTGCGCTAAGGCCGGCGGTCGAAAATAATCTCCCCGTAAGACGGCCTTTCCAGGCCGTCTTTTCTAGAAAGAACGGCCTAAATGGCCGTTCTACAGGAGGAGCTATCCAGCGCGCTGAGCGGGGCGCGGGATCGGGGCGGCGATACTGGGGAACCGCAGCGTAAACGTTGTCCCACGACCGACGACGCTCTCGACTCGGATGCGGCCCTGGTGCGAGTCAATGATTTCCTTGCAGAGTGACAACCCCAGACCGGTGCCGCCTTGCCCTTGTTCATCGGGAGTCTTGGTGGTGTAAAACGTCTCAAAGATCTTCGGCAGCTTATCAGCTGGGATGCCCGACCCCGAGTCGCGGACGGTGATCTCGCTGGTGCCCGCTTCGTGATTCAGGGCGACGGCCACGAGCAGCGTGCCCCCATTGAGCATCGCCTGCCGGGCGTTGACGATGAGATTCAGCAGGACTTGCTGAATCTGTCCGGCGTTGACGTTGGCGCAGGCCTCTGGATCGAGTTTCGTTTCCAAGCGAATGCGGTGGACTTGCAGATCCTTCTCGACCAAGACCAGAACATCATCGACCAGTTGAGCGAGGCGGAACGCCTCGCGGTGAGCCTGCCGCCCACGGGCGTAGGAGAGCATCCCCGTTGTAATCCGACCAGCTCGCTGTCCGGCAGCCAGAATCCGGTCGAATGCCTTGTCGCGAGTCGCAGCATCTTTATGCCGCAAACCCATCTTCGCGTAGTTAATCACCGTCGTCAGGATGTTGTTGAACTCATGCGTGATCGACGACGCGATCGCCCCCACCGAGGTCATCTTCTGGGCCTGAATCAACTGGGACCGCATCTCCGCCAAGGTGCTTCGCAGCTCCTGGTTCTCCTGTCGCAGTTGATCGATTTCCGCAGACATGGGATTCGCCGACGAGGGAGGGACTTTCATACTCTCGATATCGAATCGACTCCGTCAAAGAGTTCAGACGATCCCGCCGCGCGAGAGGGCTTGAATCCGATTCGCCGTAAAAAGATCACCCCGCAGAGGACGCGCACGCTGCAAGGAGTGGGCCGACATGTAATGCTACGTTGAGTTTGACGGCAACCGGACGACAATGTTCGGCAGAATCGGCCTGTGGCTGTCGGAGGGATGCCAAGTATTCGACAATTCAAGAGCGACCGCCAGATGGCACCTCTACCGCTGTTTTCGATGCAGCCCGCCCGTCTGGTGCCAACCTGCGGGGACTTTATTTTCCGCCTGGTGCCTGGGAGTGTCAGCCCGCTGCGGCTACCCCAGCACCAGCCCGCTGGCGTCGATCGTATACGGGACAACCTCTTCCAGGCATACACTTCCGCGGTGCTTGGCAACATACAAGGCCCGGCCCATCTTGCCTTCAGTCTTCGTCTTCCCCATCAGGATGATCGTGTTGGCGTTACTAAGCACATCGCCGCTCTCGATCGGGCGTTCGATGAGCGCGTCGAGCATCGTCTCGTGCGTGGTACACAGCAGCAAACACCCGATGTCAGCGTGGTTGTAGGCATGCTGGGCGACGATCTCGGCATTCTCGCGGTAGTGCGCCCGAAACAGATCGCGAGCCACCCACTCCGCCTCTTTTCGAAGAATCTGCTGGTAGATGTACTCGAACCGTTCGAACTGGAACGAATCGCTGGCCCGGTCCGATGGCTCCATCCCGTCGATCACGCAACGGCGAACCCCGTGGACGAAGTTGCCATAGAAGAACGCGATCGTCTGCTCCAGTTTTCGATTCAGCTCGGCCTTCCACTCGATCTTCTGGTCATCGTCCAGGTCCGACATCGTGACCCGTTTGCCGGTCTGCCGGAAGACGTGGAGCGAATCGCGACGGACCTTTGATCGGTCCCACATCTCATGAAACAGGAGCGGGATGTCGGGCGATTGTTCGCTGAGGGTCCAGTCGTACATGCGTTTCGCATAGTCGGCGTGACTCTGAGAATCGCCTCGGGAAGTCATGTCGAAGAAGATCCCGCGCTCTCCCTCGGGCCTTTGGCCTGCATTCGCAAAGTGAATCCCGAGCTGGGTCTTGCCAATCCCCGTGGCACCCAAAACCACCGTCAACGTGCCGGGAAGGACGCCCCCACCCATGAGTTCATCGAGTCGGGACAGACCAGTGGACAGACGGTGTGCAGGCATGGCAATTCAGGCAGGCAGAATCAGGAACGGACGACTCCCCGGACGAGCCAGTGGGGACGAGTCACAATAGTGACTGCTCGACCTGAATTCGATTGAACGAGGACCGGCCTGACGGCAGGTCGTCCTCCACTGCGGAAGCTGTGTGTTGGGGTGGTAGCGTCATGTAGACACCTCTATTCCCCGCACGGTCTGGAATGAAGCCTTTTTCCGGCTCCCCTCTCCCCCGGGAGAGGGGTTGGGGGTGAGGGCCTCGCGTGATGACGATGCCCGAGTCATGGCATCATTCCAACCCGCGAGTAGAATAACGCATCACCCGATGCGTCCGTCGCCAAGCCGCCCTCTTCCGCCCCGAAGGGGAGTCACAAACCAGCCTGGGGCAGAGCGACCAGCGGGAGCGCCGCCCCAGGTTTCAGATTGTCGTATCAGTCTTAGCCCTGAAAGGGCGAAACAGGGCTGGGGGCAGTCCGATGTGCCGCCCTTTCAGGGCTTGGCGAGCAAGCGGACTCGGTTCCCAGGGCGTGGCCCTGGGCTGGTTTGTTGGTGCCCTTTCAGGGCGGAAGCAGGGGGCGTTCCTGATGCGAGTGCGAATTGGGATTTGGACTTTGGCCTTGGTGATGTGGGACTTCAGCGGTGGAGTCGCTAGCGAGTGATCAGCGGGTTGAGGACCAGTAGTTGTCCCTCAATCCACAGTCCATCTTGGAGATCCTCGGTCAAAAGACGCGTGGCACCGGACAGCAAGGCCGCTGAAGCAATCATGCTGTCCCAGTAGGACAGCGAGTACCTTCGACGCAAATCGACCGCTCGAAGCATGACTCCTTCATCCACGATCGAGACGAAGTGTTGACGATGCAAGCACTGGATTAACTCGGCGATCTCGTCCTCCGACCGTCCGGCCTTACGGAGCAGATTCACGCAGATTTCATTGACGACTTGTGTGCTCAGGCGGCAATCACCCTGAACGACTGCTTTGGCCAAAAATGTTTTGGTGGGGTCGTCTCCCGCGACCATCGCATAGAGCCAAATGTTGCTGTCGACAAACGGAGCCCCCTCATCCGCGTCCATGGACATCCTCACGCGTCAAAGGAGTAAACCCCGGAACTGAAATCGGGGCCACCAACCACTGATCCAGCAACGACGGACGATCGACATTCTCATCCCGCATCACGCGTACGCGCACGCGATCGTGAAACCGCTCGCGGAGTGACTCGGGC
>JAYSVZ010000587.1:0-12662 GCA_043718305.1 Planctomycetota bacterium
GGTCCCACGAACTCGCCGTGGCTGCACTTCCTGCTCTCCAGCCGGATGATCGACGGACAACAGATTGTGGACGCCAACGCCAATGTGCTCTGGTACGAAGTCCGCTGCAATCAGGACTACTTCAACTACGTCACTGCCGGTCCGTACCCGCTCTACAACCTGGAGGGACAAGATGACGCCCGGGCCGATCCCAACTTCTCGTTCAACTTCCCCGAGGACGCCATGGAGTTCAAGGCGACGTGGCGCGTTCTGGGACCGAAGGACGATGACTCAAAATACTGGACCGCCTATGGGGCCTACTACGATGCGACGAACACGCTGCAGTACGCCAAGATTGGACTGACCGCCCTCCACATCATCAACCATAGTCAGCCGAATTGGATCTGGATGACGTTTGAGCAGGTCGACAATCCCTCGGCGACGTTCCAGTATTTCCTGGGCGAGCCGGGAAACTCGGTCGGTCCCAACTTGACCTTGAACCCCATCGCGATTCCGATCAACGAGGAACTTCTGCTGCTGACCAAGGGCACGAAGTGGCAGAACTACCGCGTCATCGGCTGGCAGTACGATGAAGTCCGGGGGGACGGCCAGCCGGTCGTGCTGGCCAACTCGAACATGGAGACGTACTTCTCGAAGACCTCGTCGTGCATGAGCTGCCATGCGATGGCGAACATCGGCCCACCCGAGAATCGACGACTGAACATGTGGAACACCGATGATTCCGGGATTCAGGGGCGGATCGGGACCATCGACTTCGAGGAGATCGTCACCGGGATGGGTCTCGACCCGACGCAGTACAAACAGACGGACTACGTCTGGTCCCTGCGCGAGGCACAGTCGACCGCGGCTCCGATGGCGAAACCGAAACCGCCCCGTCGCTAATTCCGTGTCGTGTGGCCTCATTCCCGATTCATCACCCGATTTACTCCGGAGCCCAGAGATGAGCTACCTCACCCCACCGCGTTTGACATTCTTTGGCAACTCTTACGCCAATGCCTCTACGGCGAACAACAATGACTTGGCTGGGGTGTATGATATCGACGCCATGCGACTCTACCCGTCGATGGTGACCTACCCGACCTCGACGGTCACAGCTCCCCCGAATGCTCCGAATCCGTTTCAGTGGACCGATGCCAAGAGCAACCCGGATCTGCGGAACTGGCTCATGGGGCTGATGCAGATTCCCGTCGTCCCACATGGGTTTAATGAGGACGACCCGGGTGGCAAGATGGCCCATGGCCAGATGGCTCATTGGAATTACTACGGCGATCACAACACCGAGTTCCAGAAGACATTCGTCAACGCCGCGACGCTCGCCAGCGGGCAGCCCACGGCAGCCGATGACCCCGTGCTGAAGCTGCAGGTCGAACTCCTGGGTGATGTGTTCTATGGGCAGCGTCGCGGGGGAGTGATGGTCGATGCCGATCCGTATGGACTGATCACCACGCAAATCTTCTCGGGGCAGTTTCGCCTGAGTTTGCCCGACGGCACGGGGAAGTCCCCGATGGTGATCGCAGATCACCCCACGCCTGCGTACTCCTATTTCATCAACCCCAACAAGAACCTCGATCCGAACTGCGAAGGGTTCCAGGGGGTCTCCGCTGTCTTTCAGTTCGGTCTGAAGAACGAGAATCTGTGGTTCGATCCGTTAATCTTGAACCGATCTCGGGCGATGGGCGACCTGCTATCACAGGCCTCGCATGGCCAGGGGCTCATGGTCCGGTTCTGCTTCTACGATGCAGTCTTTAACATCCAGGCGACCGATCTCAACGCCAACTTTAACAACAACCAATTCGTCTTCAACCCGTACCGCGGCAAGGTTCTGGGCACTATTGGAGTCTGGAACACTGGGGAACTCGCCAGTGCTCCCGTGGGACGCATGCTGAGGGTCCAAACACCCTACATCTACACTCCCCCAACATCGACGAAGACCGCCGCCGAACTGGCCATCAACCGCAGCCGCATGGGCTCCGCCTCCCGATACCAACCGAGCCGCAAGGCAGCAGCAGTTGGTGATCCGCCCCCCACAGCTCGCCTGGGAATCACACTGGCGGCTGTGAATACGGCCAGTCACATCGTGTCGCTCGACTGCATCAGCACGTTTCCCGAATCGACACCCGGCTCGCAGAACGTGCCAAACTCGCGGCCCAAGTATCCGTTGGGCCCGGTGAATCTCGTGCTGAATTACTTAGATGACCAGGGCCTTCCCCACACGGAGGTGATCGGGAACGTCCCCTATGACGAAGCCACCTACGAAACCGGCGGCGGCATTGTCGACGTGTCATACGCCGGCAGCGCGAACCAAGCCATCATCGACCAGTACATTGGCACCGGTCACTTGGCTCTTCAAGGCTTGAACTTCACGTTCCCAGCAATGACCGGCCCGTACCCGCTTGTCGAGACGCCGACATTCACCGTGCGGACCGACAACCGTGTGGTCTATTTTGATGCGAAGGTGGGCAGTAGCGAGAAGGGGAATGTCGCGCCTGGCACGTCGCAGATCACGATCCAGGTCCAGTCCAAAGGAGTCGCCCCGACGACTCCGACCACCGTGAACATCGAATACTGGATGGTCCAGAAGATGACCAAGGACGGGAACGGAAATCCGATTCCGCTGGTCAACCCCAACAAGCCACAAGCCCCAGTTCCGCTCGATAATTCCTACTACTCCGTGACCTGCGCGGGTGGCGTCACGCGACAGGCACCGACGCGGTACTTCCTGGGATTCCTCATCGGCCCTGATTACCCCGATGGCAACGTCACCGTCCTGACTGACCAGGTCACCGTCCCCGCCGGAGGACAGTTGACCTTGAATCTCTCGGCCTTACGCCCCGGCGTGAGTCTGATCCGCTTCACCGATCCGAACAACAAGGTCTCGCCGAACTTCGCCTGGGACAATGTCGACTACGCCATCGTGCGCATTCTGCCGTTCGATGACTACTCGGGTGTGCCCGATGAGACAATCAATAACTGGGACTACATCTACGCCGAAGTGTTCGGGTTCTACTCGGTCCTCTATCCGCTGATGTCGAAAGTCATCCCCTGGGGCCCGGATGGTGCGCCGAACAATCCGGCGGACGTGAAGCAATTCGCCAGCCAATTGCTGGCCTTCACCGACCCCTCGATGTGGAACACCACGATCTACATGCCGATCACCCGCGACATGTCGGGAGGCAAACGCGAGTTGCTACGACGATGGTGCAACCTGCAACAGTAGCTGGTGCATCGCGGGACTCCGGAGTCTTGATGTTCGCCCTCCATTCTGAGCAGGCCGAGTTCTGAGGAATTCTGCGATGGCACGCTGATAGAAAGCCGATCCATGTCCAACATCACTCCGTCTCGTACCGACATCAATGGCTGGATCTACGTTCGGATCAGCAGTGATAGTCCGTATCATCGTGGAATTCAGCACGGCAGCATGCTGGCCGCTGAGCTGCGGGCCGCCTTGAAGAGTATCGACTATCTCATCTTCCAGGGTACCGGGATGCATTTCGACTGGTTCGCAGCGAACGCCCTGGCGATGTATCAGCCGATGCTGCAGTCGAACTTCAACAACCAGTTGACCGATGGTTCGGGGCTTGAGGTGCTGCAAGAGATGCAGGGCATTGTCGACGGGGCGAACTCCAACAATCCCCACAACGAGCCGTCAGTCACACTGGCCGATGTCATCGGCTGGAATGCTTACCCTGAGATGATCTGCCAATGGTGGCCCGCCGTCTCCAGCGGCCAGCTCATACCCGCAGTGCCGATGGATTCCTCGGACGCGAAACGTTCCGATCAGCTCTCGGCCCCCAAGCCGCACGTCAATCGGGCACACCATTTTGCTCATAGTTGCAGCGCCTTCATGGCGACGGGGGAGTACACCTCGGACGGGAAAATCGTTGCGGCCCAGACGACCTGGCAAAACTTCGCCAACGGCGATGCCTACAACATCATCCTCGATCTCCAGCCGACCCAGGGTTCACGCATGGTGATGCAGTCGGTTCCCGGCTATGTCTACAGCAGTACCGACTTCTGGGTCACCGGAGCTGGACTGCTGATTGCCGAGACCTCGCTCAACACCGCTGGGTTCAAACCCGATCAACTGCCCGAATTCTTCCGCGCACGACGGGCCGGACAGTACGCCACTTCGATACAGAGCTGGTGTGATCTCTTCAAGTTCGGAAACAACGGCGGCTACGTGAATACCTGGCTGCTGGGGGACACGAACACCAACGAGATTGCGGCGTACGAGTTGACGCTCAATCATGACATCCTGCAACCGGCGAAGACCTCGGGCTACTATGCCTCATGCAACATTCCACAAGCTGTAGAGGTCCGGACCCTCGATCAGGTCGGCCCATCGGGCTATGACAACATTCTGGCAAGTGGAGGTCGCCGCGTCCGATTCGATCAACTGATGGCCAAGCACCAAGGAAAAATCAACGCCACCGTTGCCCAAACGATCCTCTCCGACCACCACGACCTGTATACGAAAGAGAACTGCCCCAGCGGTCGCACGATTTGCGGCCACTTCGACAACGACAACGGCCAATACCCCAGCAGCAACTCACCTTTCTACCCCTGGGGATCACTCGACGGCAAGGTCTCGACCAGTGACCTCGCGACTCAAATGCAACTCATCGCCCGTTGGGGCCGAGCCTGTGGGACACCGCTGGATGTCAATAATTACCTGACAGCTAACCCGCAGTACCTCTGGCTGCAAGGCTATATGAAAGACCGACCGACCCAACCCTGGACGACATTCCCGATGAGTGAGACGGTTGATTGTTAAGCTCTTCGGTGTCAGACGGCCTGACGTACTCATCACCCGAATTCACCGCGCGCGGTACAAAAACTCTGCACGCATTCGGCAAGGCAGATTCCTGGCCTCCAGCCATCCACGCCGAAACGGTTTTCGCACTCCGAAGTGCAGAGCAGAAAAGAGGCAGGTCTCATTTCGGGTCTTCCTCTCGGTCCTAGGGTGCTTTCCAGGCCCACACGCACCACGCTGCTCTGCACCTATTGGTCGTCCCTGAAGGGCTGGCCCTTGCGGATGCAGCTGTGGTCGGCGTTGACCTCGGCTTCGGTCTGCGGTTCGTTGCCGCGCGCCACAGCTCGATTGAGCACATGGAACACCTCTCCCGCCGGGCATACTCGCTTGGTTCTGGGCATGCGTGGCATCACAATCAATGCCTCCCGAGAAAACATTGGGATCTGGCCCTTTCCCTCCCTTCGGTTGTTGACGCCATAGTCTTGATCGGACGGGCCGAAGGGGCCCGTCCTACGGGAGAGCCGGTCGTCGTTCGGCAGCAGCTTAAGGGGAATTTTGAGAATCCTTTCCAATTTTTGTACGAACCGCAGGCTGGCTCGGCACTATTGAAGAGACGGGGGCGAACAGCGGGTGGTCTCATCTGCTGGACGCCTCGGGGAGACCTTGCCATGCGACTGACTTTGCGAGCCTTGTTGGCTTACCTCGACGATGTTCTGGAGCCGAAAACCCTACGGGAACTCGGGGCTCGCATCAGCGAAAGCTCCCAGGCATCCGCGACGATCGCCCGTATTCGCGAAGTCGTTCGCCGCCGCCGGATCGCCGCTCCGGAGTTGACCGGTTCGGGTTCGGCACCCGATCCGAATCTTGTCGCCGAGTATCTCGACAACACACTGGACCCGCATGCGGCTCCGGCGCTCGAGACGATGTATCTCGAATCCGATATGCACTTGGCCGAGGTCGCATCGTCGCACCAGATCCTGTCAGCGGTTCTCGGTGAGCCGATTGAGGTTCCCGTAACGACTCGCGAACGGATGTACGCCTTGGTGATGGCTGCTCCGCCGGTCGCACCGAGCCCGGGGCCCGTGTCGCCGCTCGGGACTGAAGGGGTGGCTGGCCCCGCTCCGGTCCTCGTGTCGACCGCAGCTCCCGCCCCTCGTCCAATCGCTCCCGATTATCTGAAGTCTTCGGGTTGGAGGTCGCTGGCGATTGGCCTGTTGGTCTTGGTTCTGGGGGGCGGCTGGATCGGGTGGGTGCTTAAGGAGCAAGGTTTTCTTGGAAACGCAGTGGTCGATGACACCGTTGCTTCCACGGAAATCGCGGCGGAACAACCCGGCGAACTGACACTGGAGCCGGAGGTCGCGCCGCCCCAGCCTTCATCCGCGTTGCCGCCTGAACAGCCCGCGATTGATTCGGCCCTGGCCGTGGTCACACCGGCCAAGCCCGAGGTCATGCTGCCCGATCCCCAGCCCGTACTCCCCACCCCGGAACCGGCTCTACCGAATGTTGCCGCCCCGTCCGTGTTCGGCCTGACTCCCCAGCCCGAATTGTCGGTACCCGCTGAGGCCCCGGAGAGAGCGACCTTTCCGGCGGTGCTCTACGGGACGGCCACGGGCGTCCTCTTAACCCGCAGTCCCGAAGATGGCCAGTGGATCGTGATGCCGCGCCGGACACTGCTCCATGAAGGGGATGAGATCGCCTGTCCCGAGCCGTTTGAAGCGCATCTGCAAGTCGCCGGGCAGGAGTTGCTGCTGACTCTGCACGGTGGAACTCGTGTACAACTCGCTTCGGGAACGGGCGAACAGCGGATCATTCTGAACGTTGACCGAGGGCGAATCACCTTGTCACGTCCCTCCGGTTCCGCGCCGGAGCCGTTCGTCATGGGCCTCAACATTCGAGGGCAAGCCGCCCGGTTGTCACTGGGAGCAGAATCTGAGTGCGGGGTCGAAGTCGGTCTCCGAGTGCCCCACGGGCGGAAGGCTGACCTTGGTCTCGGTTTCCCGGAAGGGGGACTGGTCGTCAGAACGGGGAGCGTGGGACTCGCTTGGCGCGGCAGCCCCGAAGTCGTCATGGGGACCAGTGGTGATTCGGCGGCCTGGCCCATTCCTCCGGAACCTCTCGTCGCGGTCTCGCGGAGTCTCCCTCCCTGGCTCAATGCCGATGGCCCCGTCGTCACAGCGGCTATCCGCCGCATGAACGACAAGTTCGAACAAGAGTTCACGCTCGACCAACCGGTGAGCGTCTCGATGCCCGCGCTGGTTAGCAACGAGGTGTCACGCATCTCCGAGTTGGCCACCTATACCTTGGGGCTGGTTGACGACACGCCATCGGTCGTGCGCGCGCTGCAGTCGAAGAGCGAGGAGACTCGGCTGGCTGCGATTCACACGCTACGCGGATGGCTCCCCACGGCTCCGGAAAATGCGGGTCTGCTCGAACATGAGGTGAGTCGCTACTTCCCCGATGAAGATGTGGCGACGGTGACCGAGTTGCTGTGGGGCTACTCGGAAGCGGACGCCCGCGACCCAGCCATCAGCCGCACCCTCGTGGACCACCTGGGCCATCGTGATGTCGCGATCCGGGAGATCGCCATCTTCCAGATCAAGCGGCTGACCGGACGGGACCGGGACTATCATGCCAACGTCTCAGAATCGATGCGAAACCCAGCTTGGATGCGGTGGAAGGACCACTTGGATGACAACAATGGATCGCTGCTGAAGTAGCGCCGCTCCAGTGCCGATTACACATCCAAAAAACTAACCACCACATGATCCCAGCAGTAGACCTTCTCCTCCCGCGCGGCAACGAAGCGGACGTTTCCATCTTGCGACACGACGATCGCCAGTGACCCGGGGAAGCGGTGGCAGAAGCGGAAGGCGGACCGGTGTCTGGTCCCCAACCCGTCAGTGCGGAGGAAGTGCGTCACTTCTCCCTCGGCATCTTCGCAGAGCTGGATCGTTTCGACCTCGGGGAGTGAGCCCGAGATCTCGGAGCCGAACCCCAGCAGTTCGAACCGATTCGTCATCAACACAGCCCCATCGACCCCAGTCAAACTCGACACCATATGGGCCAGCTCAAAGATCGCCTCATCGAGATGGGCCACCAGCGGGTCGTTCGTGGTTAGGAACTGTTCCCAGGTGATCCCGTTGCCGTCCGAGTGCATTGCCTGCAACCGGTGGATCAAGCGGAAGACCAGCGTCCGAAAGCGGCGGCGCGGTTCTTCGTCGAGGAACCGATACTTGACCTGTAAGAAGGTATTCGCCGCCATCAACCGTCGCCCGACTTCGGGCTCCACGAACAGAATCGCCCCGCCATGCCGCTGAGATCGGACCAGGCTGATGATCCGCCGCACCACATGCTGAGCGAGGAGTCCCGTCAAGCGTTCGATCACCGATGGGTCGGTGTTCTGCGGCTCGCCAAACTGCCGAATGTACTCCAGACGCGCCTCGCGACGGGACTCCTGAAACATCGCGGGGAGCCATGTCGATTCGAAGACATCGACCTGCGGCTTGCGCAGCTGGCCGTTGACGAGCATGCCGAGCGTGGTGTTTCCCTGGCAAACGGTGATTTGACCGGGGCCCTTCACGCAGACGACTAGCGACGGCGGAAGCGGAGATGGAAGGAGCCGACCGCCGTGGGCCGCTTGCAGCCATCGCGGTCCGGAGTGAACAATCCCCCAAATCGACAGCTCTCCATTCCGTTGCCAATGGACCCCGATGAGCGACCGATGAAACTCGGCAGCCGGGGCCAGTCGCCGGAGCTCCTGTTCATCAAAGGGTCGCGACGGCGAAAAGATGAGCCGATGCAAACCGGTCGGCGGACTATCGTCCGGCGAAAGCAGTTGCGGAGAGCAGGCGAGCAGCCGAAAGGCGACCTGTCGCTGCTCTTCAGCCATCAGGCTGGCCTGATAGCAAGCCGAGAGAATTTGCCCGAGCGGTCCTTCTGCGGGGAGTAAATCCCAACCGGCATCCGTGTCCCACGACTCGGAGATGAACCGTGCCAGGTCCGCTGGGTAGAGATGCGCCATCCGTGATGTTGTCCGCCGTTCCTGAACTCGTGTGCGGGAGACTTCCCGCACACGCCACTGCGGGATTGTACGGGGCTGGGAGAAATGAGGCGACCGGAGTTTTGGGGAGTTCTGGTTTCAGTTGCCAGGCATCACGAATCAAAACGGAACTTAGGTGACGTGATTCATGAGTTCTTCGTACGTTGCGACCTCTGAAATCAGTTTCAAGTCGCCCACCATCGCTCCGATCGACGCCTTGCCTAGGTGGCAGAAGACGATTCCTGGAAATCCCTCGGACCTGATCTGTCGATCCGCAGCGATGTCGAGAAAGTCTTGGTCATGAGTGACAACGACTCGCCGGAGCGACATCGCTCGGTCCAGAACGTCTTCGTCAGGATGCCGATCGTACTCATCTTCGAGTGCAGTCAGAGCATCAAATCCACTGGCCCTCAAAGCGGCCACGACTGCCGTCTGCATATTGTGGTCGAAGTAGAACGCAACGCTCATACCCGTTCCTGGGAGAGAAGCCGCAGTCGTTCTTGCAAAGCGGGATTGACGAGTTGGCTCTTGAGGACTTCCACGCGTTCATCGTCCTCTTGAATCATCCGATCGCAGTCGGCCCGGTGCTCGTAGTAGTAGCCCAGCGCGGCATGAATCTCCGGCAATGACAAGTGCGGATACTGCAAATGCAGTTGTTCGGCGTCCCATTCGTAGGCAAGATGCTCGCGGACCAGCATCAACACTTTCAGTCGTTTGGAGGGGATCGTCGGACGCCCGCGCTCATTGATTTCGATGAATGGCCATGTGGTGGCGGACACGGGATGAACTCCTTGTGAATTGTTGATCCGGATTTTATCCGGTGCCCGCACCAGAGTACAGATGATCTCCTTTCTTCCGTGATTGGTGAGTTCTCCAGGCACACATTCCTCGACCCTCGGTGGCACACTGGGACCGTCACAATCAGAGTTATCGATTCCGGCTTTCGAGTGAGTCAGAGCATATTTTGAATGGGACTTCAGTCAGAGCGTTCGGTCATCAGCCAGCGTCAATTCGGCTTTTTTCTCGCCCCCCTACCTCACCCCCAGCCCCTCATCCGGGAGGAGAGGGGAGCCGGAGCTGAGCGAACGAACTGAAGACCAATTCCGAAAGTGTTCTAGTTCCCCCCCGACTCCAAGTAGGCCAGCAGATCCTGAATCTCCTCGGCGGTCAGCGTATCGAGCAGCCCGCTCGGCATCGGCGAAGTCGGGGATGACTGGTGCTGGTCGATCTCCTTCTTGTCGATCTCGATGACTTTGCTCGCATCAAGAGGGTCCAGACTTAGCCGGACTGTTTCAGAGCGATAGTCCCCCTCGGGGATGATCCGCCCCGCGTGGGTTTGGCCGCTGAGAGTGGTGATTGTTTCCAGCCGATAGTTCTCAGCCACCGACAGAGACGGGGTCAGCACCGATTCCAGAACATCCTTGCGACTGAACCGGCGACTCACATGCGTCAGGTCAGGACCGACAGCTGCGCCACGCAGGCCGACACGGTGGCAGCGGGCGCAGAGGGCCTCTTGGAAGAGGAGTCGACCACGCACCGCATCCCCTTTCGGCGCGTTACCGCCATGCAGCGCGGCGAGTGCATCAAGCGTCCACTTCTGGACCAGTGGGCGTAGCGGCGGCAGCGGCTCGGGAGCGGGCGGCTGTGGCTCAAGCAGTCCCGTCAACTCCTTCTTCTCGGCGTCGGTGAGCGTCTTGATCGACTCCTCCCGCAACCACTTCTCGAGCGGCGGCAACCCCGCCCCGCCGATCATCAGCGGGATCGAGTTGATGGTTTCGAACTGCTGCTTCCGGAGAGCGATCGTCCAACCGGACTTCTGATTGCGCAGCGCGAGGAGGCCCGCGAGTTGGTCTTCTTGCACTCCACTCGCCAGCAACACCGGCCCCGCCAGAGCCGGGAGTTCATCCGCTCCGAGTTCACCCATCAAATACGCAAGCCGCCGCCGAAGCTCGTCATTTGTCCCCTCGGGAGCCACGGAGAACGGGCGAGAATCGAGGGCCTTCCAACTGGCGACGACATCAGGGACCAACGTCTCCCGCTGAGCGAGGACTTCGTCTCGCGAGGTCTCCAGGCACAGGTTGGCGATGCGGACCCAGATGAATTGGGAGGTGAGATCAGACGACTTCCGATGGAGTTCGGTGATGTCCGTCAGCAACGATGAGACTTCCGATCTACGACGAGCCCTTGCGGTAACGAGCAGCCGTTCCAACTCGAATCCATTCGGCCCACCAATCTGCCTCTGCGGAAGACGATGACCGGTCGCGATGAATTTTTCTGAATTGGTTCGAGAAGCATGACGATGGACCGGGTCGATGGTGCTTGACTGAGTCGATCGACCCGGCAACACAAGTGGCTTTGCTGAATCGATGTCTTCGATATACATCGGTCCCGGATTCATCGGATGAGAGAGACACATTTTTTCGTGCTGGCTGATGGATTCCAACGGATCTTTCACAACTGTCGCCGCGATCCGGTAGATCGCCGATTGTGTCTTGCGCCCCCCGGTAATCAGATACATCGCCCCATCGGGACCAGCCGCGATATCAGTCACATTGAGCGGACGACCTTGCAGAAACGTCTCTGCGCTCGCCCGATAAGTCCTACCACGCGAATAGAGATGCACCGCGATCACTCGGCCGTAGGTCCAGTCGAGGGCAAACAGTGCCCCTCGGTACGGCTGGGGAAACTTCAGGTCGTAGCCGAACATCACCGAGGTTGGGGACGAACGCCCGATATCCAGCAGCGGCGGAGCATGGTCAGGCTGGTCATGGAATCGAGGCGGCAGTTGGCCAGTCACTTCGCGGTAGCCGCTGTCACCGCCTTCCATGAGATGCAGGATTCGCGTTGGGCGATACCACGGCGTGCCCATGTCGTGTTCATTGTCAGCATCGAACGTGAATGGTTCACCGTCTTCATGAATCGCGACTCCATACGGATTTCGCAACCCGGCATGGACCAACTCGGTCATCTCGGGGGCGATCGTGTTGACCCGCAGCAGAAACCCTTCTCGCTTGGGCGGCAGTAACTTCGTTTCACGAAGCGGCGAGGTGAGATCGATCAACCCCGTCTTGGGGAGGTCCACCGAATCGCCTTGAATGGAATAGATCTTGGTCGGCCCATGTTCATCTGGGGGGAAGGCCAGATCGTTCCGTCCATGCCCCACTCCGCCGCCAGACTCCCAGGTTCTCTTCAGGTCGTAGACCTTCCCAGCGTCATCGAGACGAAGTCGGTACAGAGCCTTCGAGTTATTGGCATTGGCGTACAGTGATTCGCGGTCATACGCCAGGCCGCGGCACTCCTCCAGCGGCACATCGATCTGCTCGACGCGCGTGACCGAATGCTTGTCCTCGGCGAGCGTCATCCGCAAGAGACCCACATCCTCGCGCGAGACCGTCAGCCGTCCCTGAGAGTCAAAGGCCATCGCGACCCAAGACCCTTCGTCCGGTTGAGCAACGCGCAATTCGGTGATCTCGAATCCGGGGGCGAGCCAGAACTTGGGGCGGTGCTTGTCGGCGACTTCGCCTTTGGACTGCTGCCACTGTTCGTAGTTTTCGTAGGCCGACAATGTGAGATCGCGCCGACCGATGCCCCACAGCTCGGGAGCCACCGCGCCGCGATCTTCCAGAACGAGTTTCTCCGCATCCTTTTGCGGCGTCTGGGGCGCGTCCGTTGAATCAACGGTCCACGTCCCATCACTCACAATCATGGCTGAGGTGCCATCGACGTAACGGACCTCCAGCGAGAGGGCCACGCCCGTCAACCGGTTCCCCTCGCGAACCCGCACGCGCAGTCGGTTCTCGCCTCGCTGCACCGCGTTCGTCACATCGAGCGTCTGCAACTGCACAAACGGGGCGACCTCCAACACTTCGG
>JAYSVZ010000588.1:0-3975 GCA_043718305.1 Planctomycetota bacterium
TCCGGGATGTACTTTCGCGTCAAGGGTCGCCCCTTGTACCTCAAGTTCAATTCCGCCTGAGGCTGAAAGACCAGTGCTTGGAACGACAACTCCAACTCCAGGCATTCCTGATACACCGGTTCCACGAATCCACAGCCCATCTCCCTGTAGACCTCGAAACAGGCCCCCATGATGCGGTAACTCTCTTCTTTGTAAACGATCTCCACGGTTTCTCTCCTGTTTCATGTGCTTCGTGTGTTTCGTAGTGGGTCACTTCTGTCATGGCTGTCGGAGGTGATTCATGGTGACGGATGATCATGTTCGGAGATCACCACGAAATACATGAAGCACACGAAAGTGGAATCCAGATTCGAGCGTGGTTGTCATGGATGTGGTCCTTGGGTGACGACTCAATGGGTGGCGTGATGTTCGGGCGCGGATGAGGTCGTTGGACCGCTGGCCCCTGTCGTTCCCAGTTGGGTGTCCTCGCCCTGGACTTCGATGCGGTCTCCGTCATTCAGGTTCTCGTGGCCTCCCGAGATGATGCGGCTGGCGGCGGTGAGGCCGTTCGTGATCTCGACCAGGGTCGGCGTCTGGATGGTTCCCAACTCGACGGGTTGCCTGCGCGCGACACGGTGGGCGAGATCGGCCACCCACACGAAACTGCCCTCGGACCCGATCTCCACCACGGATCGCGGCAAGAACAAACGATACTCCTCCGTCGGCAGTTGACTCTCTTCTCCCGGCTCCGGTTTCGGGGACTCCGGAGCGAGAAACGTCACGTCCACGAGCATCTCAGGCTTAAGCACTGACGGCGGCGTATCGAGCGAGACCTTCACGGCCAGCGTGTTTTTCTGCACGTTCGCATAACTCGTCAAGAACAGCACGCGCCCCAAGATCGCCTCGGGGAAGGCTGGACTTTTGACCTGTACGGGCTGATCTCGTCCGACTCGCGGCAAGTCCTCGAAGCGCACATCGACCCGCACCTGCATCTGATCGGGTTGATACATCGTGACCACCGTGTTGCTATCGCGGGCCTCCATCTGCGAAGGACCAGTCATCAGTTGCGAGCCGGGGTTCGCAATCAGGTTCAGCACACGTCCACTGACGGGGGCGCGGATCGTCATGCGTTCCAGTCGCAGCTGGGCTTCCTCGACTCGGGACTGAGCTTCGCGTCGTTGGGCTTCGAAGGAGGCCACGTGTGCGACCGCAGCCGAGACAGCACGGGTTTCATCGGTCTTCAGTTCCAATCGCTTGGCGGTAGCGACCCGTTTACGGACGAGTGCCGCCCGTTGCAGTTCCAGCGCCGGTCGCCGTTTGGTCAACTCGTCGACTTCGGACTGAGCGGCATCGAATTCACTCTGAGCGCGAACCACGAGGATGGGCTGAATCGATTGCTTGTTCTCGGACTTCGCTTGCCAGTCGGCATCGGCCAGTCGGAGCCGCGCATCCGCTCGCTTCAACAGATTCGGCAGGTTGGTCAGCTCGGTATCGAGCGTGGCCAATTCAACTTCTGCCTCTGCCAGTGGGAGTTCCAACTGAGTGGGGAATTCCAAGTGGGTGCGAGCAGCTGTCAAAACGGCCTGGGCCTCTTCCGTCTCTGCTTTTCGCATCCCCTCGGTGGCAATCGCCTGTTGCAGGGCAAGTTCCGCATCGCGGGCGACCAGCCGCGCGATCGGCTCTCCCTGTTCGACGGATTGATCCTCGACGACCAACAGTTGATCCACCACGCCCGACGCGAGCGCAGCCACACGAATGGGAGTGGGCCGTGGCTCGATCCAGCCCGCCGCCTTGAACAGCGGAGTTCCGGCAGTTTGCACCTCGGACAGGCTGACGTGGACTGGCACGACTGTCACCGTCTTGCGAGGTAACCAATGATCTCGCGCGGACCAGATGGTCAGCGCCAGAAACCCCAGCACCAAAGCCCCCGGAAAGATGTACCGAGAGATGATGTGTCGTCGCGGCGCGAGTGAGCGACCGCTTCCCGCGTCGCGACGCACAGCCAAATCCTTGAGGTTCACAGGAGCAGACATGGTGTCAGCCTCGATCAATTCTTGGGAGCGGACTCGGGGGTCGTGGCAGGCGGACTGGTCGTGACCGGCTCCGCTTCGGCCTTCGCCTTCTCCTCGCCGTCATGGTCGTGGTCATGATCGTGATCGTGGTCATGCTCAGTCGCGGCGGCGGCGGTCGATGTACCTGCGGGGCGCACAAAGATCTTCGACGCCAGAATCGTCAAGTTACCACTGTCATCGCGCTGAGCCTGTCCCTGCACCACCAACGTGTCGAGTTCTTTGACTCCCAGCAGTTCACGGGCATCCGTCGCGATTGGCTGGCCATCGTCTCCGACCAACTTGATGAGGGTCTTCCCCTTCACCAACTTGTCCGTTTCGCAGCAGTAATCCCAAGGCGTGGGACAGTTGTCACCCGCAATGTCGCTGCACGCTTTCGCAGACAGATCGACCAACGAGAACGCGGCCCGCCCCTCGACCCACGGATTCACATCGCCGCCGATGCGACCCACGAGCACGACCTCATCCCCTTGCTGGGACTCTTCGCGAACCTGCAGGATGCTCTTTGCAGCCTGCGGTTCCGCAGCCAGCAGATACTGCGCCCCGGCCTTGGACGCGACAGGGGAAACCGGGACGCTGGGTGCTGGTGCTTGACCGCACCCCACCATCATCACGATCGCCAAGCCCACCACACTTCGAAACCGATTGGTCTTCAACAACATCTCAGACTCCTTCATGACAGGTGATCGAACTTCCCCATGAGGGCGAAGCACTACACCGCTTTGAGGCCATCCACGACGGACAGCCGGAAGATTCTCAGCGCCGGAGGCAACGCACCCCCAACACCCAAACACAACGCAATGCCATTCCCGATCAACAGCGTCAGGCTGTCGATCTGGAGCTCAAAGGCACTCATCGTAAACCGCACTGCCGCGCCGTTGGCCAAACCATAGGCCATCACCGAAGCGATCAGCGCACCGGTCATCGCGAGGAGTGTTCCCTCCTGCACCACACTGAGAATGGCTGCGCGACGCGAGAAGCCGATCGTTTGCAGGGTGGCGAGTTCACGAATCCGCCCGACGACCGATCCGTACATCGTGTTCAAACCCACGAACACTCCCGCCCCCGCGATCAGCGAGACGACCAACCAAGCGAGCCACCTCACCGGAGCGTAATCCTTCCGGAGCGTCGCGAAGTAATCGGTCTGCCGGATCGCTTGCAGCTCAAGATCGATCCGCTCCTTGCAGAACAGGTTCAGATCTTGAAAGTCAGCAGTCGGTCCCAGGGTCATCGCCACGAGACTCAGATCCTGGCGTTTCAGTGTTTGCTGGAGGTCATCGAGTCGGCACCAGAGTTCGGATTCGAACGTCCCACTCCCGGCGGAGAATGTCCCACAGACGCGCCAACTCCGGCCTTCAAACCAGAGCGTACTCCCCACTGTCAATTCCTGTGCGTCAATTCCTAACTTGGTGGCTGCCAGTCGACCCACGAGTACCTCCCCGGCTTGAGGCCACTGACCATCTCTGATCTCCACCTGCCGATGCACCAGCAGCGCAGTTGGCAACACACCCCGGACGAGTCCCAGGGACTCCGGTGAGTTTTCGGAGAGGCGAATCTTCGTTCCGAGGTACAACTCCGGCGAAGCGTACTTACGTCCGTAGCGTTCCTGAACGCCTTGAAGACTGGCCGCGAGTAAGTCGGTGGTCCCCATTTCGATCGAGGAATACTCCAGATTCTCACCCATCCCCAGCGAGAACACGATCGCTGTCCGAGGATCACCACTGACTGTCAGTGACCGTTCCAATCCACGCACGAACCCCACGACGACCAACACCATCAGCGTCACTGTGGTGAGCGCCAGAAGTGTCAGGCCGCTGCGGAGTGGTCGACGAAACAGGTTGCGAATCCCGTATTCCCACGGGAGCATTCGAAAGAACATGGCGGGACTCCGCCTTGCGAGATTCAGGAGAGAGGAAACCAAGTCCGA
>JAYSVZ010000589.1:0-3973 GCA_043718305.1 Planctomycetota bacterium
CCGCCTGGGAACAACTCGCAGCTTTCGCAGGCATCACCGATCAGATTCAGTTCGTCGGTCCGGTCGGGCATGATCGCCTGGCCGACTGGTATCGGGCAGCTGACTTGACGGTGCTGTGCAGCGAGTCGGAAGGCTTGCCGAATGTGCTGCGAGAATCGGTCGCCTGTGGGACACCGTTTGTCTCGACCGACATTGGCAGCATCCGCGAAATCGCCGAGCCACAGTTCGCGGAACTGGTCCCGGTGGCTGATGTGGAGGCTTTGGCGAGCGGGATCGAGACCGTGGTCACCGGCAACCACTCGCAAGCCGCCAAGCAATTTGTCGCACGGTCGTGGAGCGAGACCGCGCGTGACACCATCTCGTTGTTCGAAGAGTTGATCGCTGCCAAGAAAGCCCAGTGGTTGCAACCACTGGGCTTTGAGACGAGTTCATTGTCCACGTGAGTCCACTGATGTCATCGAAGCGCAAACGAGTCCTGTTCGTCGCCTACCTTTTCCCGCCGGTCGGGGGAGTGGGGGTGCATCGCGCCACGAAGTTCGTCAAGTTCCTGCCAGAGTTCGGTTGGGATTGTTCGGTGCTGACCGCGTCAAACCCTTCGGCCCCGCTGTTTGATGAGAGCCTGCTCAAGAACATCCCGCCGAACACGATCATCCGCAAGGCGAAGACCTACGAGCCTGGTTATGCGATGAAGAGCATGGTCTCGGCCAGCAACGGGACCGCTCAAAAGTCGGGACTGAAAAGTGCGCTCCTCAGCGGTGTGAAATCGGTGGCCCGCACGGTGAGTAACTTTGTCTTGCAACCCGATGCCCAGATTCTGTGGCGACCGCAGGCCATGCGCGAGGGCCTGAAGCTGCTCCGCGAGATCCCGCACGATGCGATCATCGCCACCGGCCCGCCATTCTCATCGTTCCTGGTCGGGGCCGCACTGGCCAAGAAAACCGGAGTCCCGTTGATGCTCGACTACCGCGATGAATGGAGCATCAGCAACGCCTACTGGGAAAACAAGCAGCAGGGCCGCCTCGCCAACTGGATCCAAACGCGGATGCAGCGGAAGGCCGTCCTCGCCGCGCAGTCGCTCCTCGCCACCACTCCCTCGAGCGCTGAAGCCGTCGCCGACTTCGCTCGACAAGCGGGCAGCACGGCTCCGTCGACGCACATCTACAACGGCTTCGACCCCGACGACTTCGCCTCGCATGATGCCGCGCCGATCATCAAGACAGACTACGGACGCGGCACCGACCGATACCGCATGTCGTTCATCGGGACACTGTGGAACCTGAACTCGATCGCTCCATTAGTCGAAGCCATCTGCCAACTGGCTGCGTCGAACCCGCAACTCGTGAGCCACCTCGAACTCGTCTGTGCCGGTCGCAAGACAGCCGATCAGGAAGCCCATCTCGACCGCCTCCAGGGACTTCCCTGTCATGTGGTCCGGCTCCCGTTCGTGGAACACTCCGAAGCGGTCCAACTGATGCGGGCCAGCGATGCGCTCCTGATGCTCAACACCGATCTGCCGGAGACGAAGCGGATCATCAACGCCAAAACGTTCGAGTACATGGCCGCCAAACGACCAGTGTTTGTCGTCGCTCCGGAAGGCGACGTGTGGGACATCCTCCGCGACCTACCGGGGACCGTGCTGTGCGCTCCGTCAGCGGTCGACACGATCCAGGAGCGACTGGGGCTGGAGATCGAGCGGCACCGCTGCGGTATTCACCACAACGACGCCCATTGGAACATCGCCCGCTTCGAACGGCGGCACCTCGCGGGCGAGTTGGCAGTTCTGCTCGATGCGATGCTGAGCGGCTCGGAGGCCAGGGTTCCTTCGCCACAGAGTGAATGGGAGCGACGCTAATGCAAACCTTTTCCTGCCTGATGTATCACAACGTCTGTCAAGACGGTTCACTCGCCGATCCGAATGGCGAGTGGGCTCACCTGAGCCCGTCGATCAAGTCCTACTTTGTCGAAGAGTCGGCGTTCGCAGCTCAGCTTGCAGCCCTGCATGGATCGACTGATTTGATCACCCTGGATCGCGTCCGCAACTACTTTGGACGGCAAGCACCGCGATTCACTGGTGACCTGCCCGACATTCGGGAGTCAGTGCTGCTGACATTCGATGACGGCTGGGCGGGGACTGTCGACCTGGCAATGCCGGTCCTGGAGAGGTATTCCGCTGAAGCGACCGTGTTCATCACGACGGAATTGCTCGATCAGCCGGGGTTTCTCCGGGCGGCCGAGTTGCATCGCTGGCCCACGCAGTTGCAAGTCGGATCCCATTGCCGGACGCATCGGTTCCTCAACGAGCTTGACGACGCGGAGATTCGCGAGGAATTGCGATCGTCGAAGCTGGCCTTGGAGGATCTGTGTGGGCGCCCGATTGATACGGTCAGCATTCCGAACGGAGCGATCGACACGCGGGTCGAGCGGATCGCCGTGGAGTTGGGCTACGCACTGGTGTTCACATCCGAGGTCCACCTCAACAGCCACTGGAGCGGGGCGACGGCGATTGGCCGGGCGGCGATTCGATCACAGACATCTCGGGAGCGCGTGCTGGAATATGCCCATGGAGACTTCGGCATGGAGCCAGTTCGCCGGCTCGCCTTGGGGATTCCGAAGCGACTGCTCGGACCCAAACGCTATCGCCATTTGCGAGCCTGGTGGTTCGGGGAACAGACGGGACAGTTGGAGATGCAGGATCTGCTGGCACCTGAGAAGGAGGCCACGTCGGCCTCAGAACACTCCAGCGTCGGTCGTGTCTGAGTGGGCTGCGAAACGGCAGGATGGGTTCATTCACTAAGGGTTTCGAGAGGAGAATGAGTGATGCGATGGTGGGTTCACTGGGGAATTCAGTATGCACTTTCCAACGTCTTCGGCGGTTCAGTCGTGCATCGACTGATGCAGGAGCGTGGGGGGCAATTGCGCCATTTGGAGCGCGGCTCTCAGTTCCAGAACGCATTGGAGATCATGGACCTCGCCGTTCGATCGGCGGGCGATCTGGCGGGCCGACGCGTGGCGGAGTTCGGCACGGGCTGGGTTCCGGCCATTCCCGTCGCGCTGGGACTCTGCGGCGCTGAAGTCCATACGTTCGATGTCAGCGCACTGACAAAACCAGACTACTTTCGGCGCACACTCAATACGTGGCAGCCTCGATTGGCTGATCTGGCAAGCGCTGCTCAGCAGCCGGTCGAGATGGTCACACGGCGGTGGGAACGTCTCTCGAAGGCCGAGGATCTCAGTGAGTTCTGTCGACTGACCGGCGGGTGCTATCGAGCCCCTTGTGACACGACACGCTTGCCAGAGGCGACCGGCTTTTTTGACATGGTGGTCAGCAATCTGGTTCTGCAGGCCATCCCCGGAGAACTGGTCATTCCTGTGCTTCGGGAGTCTTCGCGACTCTTGAAGCCCTCCGGATGGTCGTTTCATCGGATTCGAATGACCGACGAGTATGCGTTCTCCGATCCCCACCGGCATGACTTGCACTATCTGACGTATTGCCAGACGACATGGGACCGGTGGTTCAACCATCGGCTCAAGTGCCAGAATCGCTGGCGGGCCTCGCAGTTCATGAAGGCGTTTGAAGAAGTCGGACTAGAGTCACACTCCGTGCAGAGGTATCGTGACCCCGAGAACGTGAACTACTTCCGCAATGTCCCCCTCGCCCCGGAGTTTCAACATCTCGATGCGGATGATCTGGCCACCGTGGGCCTTTTTGTAGGCTTGTGCAAGAGATCGCCTCAAGCCACCAGCTCGAGCACGCAAGCTCCGTTGACGATTCCCGAATCAATGTCCCCTGAGACTTGGAAAGCCAGTTGATGCCTCTTCTGTATTGGATCGCGTTAACAGTCCTGGTCACCCCGCTCTTGTTGGCGGGAGTGATGCTATTGGCGCTGCGGCAGCGCAATATGCAGTCCTGGATCGGCCACTACTACTTCCCCGGGGAAAGCCCAGCCAAAGTGGTCAGCGACCAGCCGGTCGA
>JAYSVZ010000590.1:0-12596 GCA_043718305.1 Planctomycetota bacterium
GGGAAAACGATCCACTGGGAGTACGACACGGGCGGCCCGATCAACGGGACGCCGACCGTGGCGGGGCCGTTTACCTTTGCGACGAATTGCCAAGCTCCCGTTCTCAAAGTGGTCAACATCGAGACGGGGAAGGAAGCCAAAGAAATCAAGATCGATGGGCGGTTGATTGCCAGTGCGGCCTTCCGCGACGGGGTGCTCTACTTCGGAACGGAGATTGGAGCGGTCTACGCCCTCGACGCCGAAAAGGGGGAACTCATCTGGACTTACTCCAACCCGGACCGTGACCAGCAGATCGACTCATCCCCGGCGGTGACCGATGAGCTCGTCGTTATCGGGCACGGGGATAAGCACCTGCACGCGATCGACCGCAAGACTGGAAAAGGGAAATGGACCGTCCCCACGCGGGCGAAAATCGACTGCTCCCCCGTCATCGCCGGAGACAAGGTGATCGTCGGTTCCAACGACAAACAGCTCTACCTCGTCCGCCTGAGTGATGGAAAAGTGCTGTGGAAACACAACGCTGGCCAACCGTTCCGCGGGTCCGCCGCCGTCGCGGGGGACCGGTTTGTGATCGGGACCGACAATCCCGGGGGGAAGGTGCTCTGCTTCGGGAAATGACGGCGAACGGGCGCGGACTTCAGCAATTCGCTTGCCGACAGGGGATCGACCGGGTATTTTATATCGCAGGTGTGTTCCCATGAGGAACGCAGCTTCACGGTGGGATTAGCTCAGTTGGTTAGAGCGTCGGATTGTGGATCCGAAGGTCGCGGGTTCGAGCCCCGTATCTCACCCTTCTCTCGCCTCATTCGCAAACCCTGCGAATGAGGCTTTTTTCTAGGTTTTGCTTCGACCGCATGGGGACCAACGTCCCGCAGAGTCTCGTAGCGACCGTCGCGGAAAAGACGCTCTGCCAGCCGTCGAATATCGGCGACTTGCCGCAGCGATGTCCTTTTGCCCGCAGCAGGCTTCCAACGGGCGGCTGGGGTAAAACCACTGGCTACGCAGTCGGCGGGGAAATCCAGCTCTTCTTGTTGGAATGAAATTGTTGGAATAAAACTCTCCTCCGGAACACACGCTGTGCCGAACGGCCTAGCTCTTCCCAGGAGAGGGGAGCCGAAAGGCAGATATTGGCCTTAGAAGTACCCACCACCGCCGCCAGCTGCTTTCATCGGAACATCAACAGGCAGCTTGGGTGGCTCTGGCACCACTGGCAGCGGGCGGTTCGCGACCCGGCGGGCTTCGGCGAGCTTCATGGCTCCGGCGATGAACTCTTCGATGTCTCGATGGCTGCCGAGCGAGGCTCGAATGGCCAGACTGTCGCCGAGAGAGGTCACCGAAATGATCGTGGCTTCTCCATTATTCTGGAGTTCTCGAATGTAGTTTTGAACCGCCACGGCGAGGTTCTTGATTCCGGGCTGTTCCCCCTCTTCGTCATTGTAGAGGTCGTAGAACCGCAGCCGGATCATGGCTCTGTCGCCTTGCATTTTCTCGGCGGTCGTGATGTGTAGCACTCCTCGGTCGATGTAGTAGTCGAGTTGAGTGTCGTTGACGTTCTCCAGCAGCATTGGAAGTGAGTCACCCAAGGCGTATGCACCCACAAAAGCAATCCGAGCCTCGGCATCAATGCCAGCATCGGTCAGGGCGGACGTGTCGAGTCGGACGGAAATCCCAGCTCGTTCACCAATGTATTCCATGACATCCACAAGAGTGTTGTCTGGAAGTTCCATAGGCATTTCCAGCTCCAGCGCCTCATAGATCTTTTGATCCTTGGCACTCAGTTGCCGGAACGAAGCGACGAGCGGGGGACCGGCGGATTCCCCGGACGATCCATCCTCGGCGGTCATTTCTTCGGACTTCACTGCTTCACCGAATTGGCTCGGGGCAGCTTCCTTCTCGGTGGCATCTTCCTCCTCAGACGCGACAACCGGCTGGTCCTCACTGCCTTCCAGAGCTTCCTTCTCCTCTGTCGCTGGAGTGAGCGCTTCTTCCGCTTCACCCAGTGCCAGCAGAATCGTTCCTTCGTCGGCATCCGTCGCGGCGATCTCCGACGACACAAGGGCGATCTCCGTTCCCTGTTCGGGACCGTTCCCACCCGGCCCCGAAAGATCGCCGAGTACCCCTCCGAACAGAAGCGCCCCGCCGACAGTCAACGTTCCCACAGCTCCGGCCATCAGGGCGGTCGCTTTGCTTGCTGCTGACATGGATGCCAGTTCCTTTCCTGCGAGTTGAATGGCCGTCGACGAAGTGCCCGCCGTCAGCATCGAGCCGACAGCCGTTCCCGTCGCAGCCAGGGTAATTGTGGAAGTCACAAGTGCCGCCGGGGGCGCGGCGGAAGCTGCGGTCGCAAAGGCCCCCAAGGCTCCGATCGCCATCGAAAGCGTCACCCCTCTCCGCACGCCGCTAACCCCCGCGTCACGCCCCAGAAACGGGACACGGTCGACATCATAGTGCGCGCGTTGAGGAAAGTCGGTCAGGATTTTTGAACAAATTTTTGAAAAGGCTTCGCATTCGTAGGGTGGGACCAGCGGTAAGACGAGCTGCGCTCCAAAGCGAGCTGGTCTCCACCCTACAAATACTGCCCCGTGGGATAGGCTTCCAGCCTGTCAGATTCGGCCCAAGACAGGCTGGAAGCCTATCCCACGAGTCAGGCAAGTCGTAACCGATCGCTTTACGGGCGATTGAACAGGAAGAGACTGCGGCGAGTTTCATGCGACGGTAAATCCATCGCGTCGAACTGCCACCCTTGGCGGCTGAAAAGTGGCTGGTCACGTTGGAACCGGTACGTCACTCGAAGGCGTGGCCACAGAGAGGAACGGATCTGGGAACGAGACTGACCGGACATCAGTCCAGAGGTTCCGTCGAACAGTACCGGGTTCACATCCAGCGGCACATCCGTCGCGGTCTGGGGACCGCGGAATAGGGGATGGTCCTCAAAGGGGTCGACATTCCAGACCGGCGGGCCGTCTTCTGTGAGCATCGAGACATCGGAGCGACGCCAGTCGGGCGGAGCGAGAACCGAGTCGGTTTGCGGCCAAGCTGTCTGCCAGACAGCTTCCCGCGAGGCGACATGGGCTCGCTGTTTCCAGACTCCGGCGTGGGCGACAAACAGAAGCAAAGCGGCGACCATCGCCAGGAGTGGAAGGACCAGCACCAGTTCCAGCGGAGCCAGCCCCGCCCGCCCGCAGTGCGTTGGTGTTTGGTGAAGTGAATGCTTGGCTTGCATAACATCTTCCGATGCCGACAGTGATTCGCGAGTCGACCGCTTCGGCGACGCTCTTCCGCGGAGTGGCGGGGACTGTCCGATGAACAGTTCCCGTGACTTGTGAGTCTCTCCCAGGCACCGGGACGGGCAGGATAGAAAGGCCCGTCTTACGGGGAGACTCTCTTCGCCCGCCGGCCTAAGCATCAAGGAGAGTCTGAAATCGCGAATGAGAACCGATCGGACCATTGTAAGGGGTGACATTCCTTTCGATGCTAGCGAGGTGGTCCTCTGCTGGCGAGTGTCAGGCTTGCGGTTGGAGTCCCGGCTTGAGCCGGTTCTGGAACAGGCTCAAGCCGGGACTCCAACCGGACTGGCAAAAACTACCGGTTCACCTGAGCTAGAATCTTCAGAAAAACCGACACGATCGGCATAGGCCGCAAAGTTTGACTCAACCGAACATCCGGCACAGACCGAAAACAAGGATGACGATCCGGAGTCTTTGCCGCGCCACTTGCGCACGCAGTTTCGGATTGTCTCCCGAGTGGGTTCAAGCGGCGAAAGCTGCCGATACCCAACGTTTTCGATCGGTGCAGACCATCGCAGACGCGGTCGGAGGACCCTGGGGAGTTGGATCGCCACCCGGCACGGGGAAGTTCCTCGCAGCTGTTGGAGAAGCTCATGCACTGGAAGCGTTTCTGCCTGTTTTCTCTCTCACTGGCGTGGATGGCGTTCCCGGCTCGGGTTCGGGCTCAGGAGGCCGCTCCTGTACCGGGCTATGCGTCGGTGGAGGACTTCAGTGGCGCCATGACACTGGGTTCCGGTGGTGGCACATACCTGCTCTTCAACAAGCAGACCGGGAAGGCTGTGGGGACACCCAACGGCTACTCGCGGATCGGTTTGCGGCACACTCTCTATGAGAATGGGCCGGACCAGGTCTTCGCTGAGGCCCACGGTCTGATCACCGACTCCATGCGATTCGGGATGAACGTCGGTGGCGGCTACCGCTATCTGATGGATGATGCGCTGTACGGCATCAACGGCTGGTATGACCAGATTGAGTCGCAGCAAGGACACTCCTACCAGCAGGGTGGGGTGGGGCTGGAATACCTGAGCCAGCCGCTGGATGTGCGCGTCAATGGATACGTGCCGTTTGGCAATCGCGAGAATTTCCTGAACGTGGTCGATCCGGGCACCACGCCGGTCTTCCAGGGGCACAACTTCTCGACGCTGGGCACCGCTCTGTTCCAACAGGCTTTGGCGGGCTTCGATACCGAGGCGGGGATCCCCGTGCCGGTGGTCAACTGGCTGAGGGTCTATTCCGGCTTTTACTTCCTGCAGTTCGAAGATGACAAGACATGGGGCCTCCGCGCCCGGGTCGAAGGGCGACTGACGCAGGGTGTGAACCTGAGTTTTCAGGTCACGGACGATGACATGTTCGGAACGAATCTGAATGTCGGGATCGATGTTCAGTTGGATGGTCGCCTGCCGACCCGCTTCGGCAATGAAGGCAGCGATGGGTACTCCCGGCGCTACGAACAGGTCCGTCGCCAGTGGCAAGTCCAACTCGCCCATCGTGAGGGGGACCATGCGGTTCCGCTCAACGATCCGGCGGATGGAAACCCGATCCTGGTCACTTGGATCAACAACATCGCGGGTGCTGGCGGAAACGGGACATTCGAGAACCCGTACAATGTCCTTCCGACCGATGTCGATTCGGACTATGTCCTGGTCCGGCGCGGCGTGGGGAACACCGTCGGCAACATCAACCTGCGGCCTGGCCAGGATCTGTTCGGCGAAGGCAAGCAGCACTTCATCAACACTGACCGGCTCGGTCTGACTCCGATCCCGACGACCTTCTTTGCCAATACGGGAAATCGTCCCACCTTGCAGGCGGGCGATCTGAATCGCCCCATCGTGACCCTCAACGATGGCAGCATCGTGCGTGGGTTCGAGATGCTGGGCGGCAACACAGCGGCCATCGGCGGCGTCGGTGCGGACAACTTCCTGGTCGAGTGCGTCGATGTCACGTCGGCCAGTGGATTGGTGGTCACCGGGGGTGGTCAGTCGACGATCCGCGAGTCGAACTTCTTCAACACCAGTCCGACCGGTGTCGGGATCTCGGTCTCCAATACGGGTCCGACTCCCCTCAACCTGTTGATCGAAGATGTCACGACCGAGGGCGGAGCGATCGGCACGCATGTGCGGACTTCGAATGCGGCCGGTACGCTCAATCTGGTCGACTACGAAGGCTCCAACCACACGGGGACGGGCGTTCTGGTCGAAGCCAACGGCGCGGCCATGGGCGTGAACATCGCCGATGCCACGCTCACTAATGTCGGCGACGGCTTCCGGTTTGACGCTCTGAACGGCTCGATCTCCGGTAGTGTCACGCAGATCAGCGCGACCGGTTCCGGGAATCTTTTCGAAGCCAACATCAACACCGGAGCTTTGAACCTGAATGTCACGGATGCCACGCTGTCCAACAGCACGGGCGGCAGTGGTGTTTCGATCAATCTGGTCCAGGCGACCGGTGTGGCACTGTTTGACAATCTCACCGCCGATGGCAACGCCGTCGACGGGGCCCAGTTGACCGCGACCGGTGCCGCCACCGACTTCCGCCTCGACATCACCGACAGCAGCCTCGTCGGTAACGTCGATGATGCGGTCGACTCCACCGTTCTCGGCGGAGCCAATGTGGTGGTCTTCGTCGATCCGACGGCCGCCACGGGGAGCAGGAACAACGGCTATGAATTCGAAGTCGATGGGGCCAACTCGCACCTCACCGCGATCATGGCCGATACGGACTACTCCAACTCCGGCCAGGACGGAGTCAACGGCATCGTGACCAACGGGGGTCGAGCTGACCTCGTGTTTGATCGCAGCCCAGCGACGAACAGCGGACGCAACGGTCTGA
Organism: Planctomycetota bacterium; assembly: GCA_043718305.1. Taxonomy (GTDB): domain Bacteria; phylum Planctomycetota; class Planctomycetia; order Planctomycetales; family Planctomycetaceae; genus TH-plancto1. The sequence goes on from JAYSVZ010000590.1 coordinate 6,117, forward strand.
ATGTGGTCGTTGACAATTCCTCGACGCTCGTCGGCGTGTTCCGTGATGGGTCGTTTGCCCAGAGCGGCGTCGGCAATAACGGCATCGGGATCAACGTCAGTGTGACCGACAATTCGATCGGTCGGCTGACCTTCGAAGATACCGCTGCCGACAGTAACGGCGCCATCGGTCTGCAATACAACGTGGCGGGGGACAGCGATCTCTCGATCGACTTCTTGAACGGCAATCTGTCGAGCAACCCCGTCAATAACGTGCGGGGTTCTGTCGACGGTGCGAACTCGAGGGCGATTATCGACTTCGATAACACCGACCAGAACTTCCTGTCGGCCAATGGCAGCTTCGTGACCAGCGTCACGAATGGCGGGGCGCTCTTTGCGACATGGGATAACTCCAACGTCGCAGGCAGCCAAGGCGATGGCGTCCGCGTCACCGGAAGCGGAGCTGGAACGGAGGTCGATCTGACCTTCAATCAGAGTCTCGTCGAGAACAACGACGGCAACGGCATCATCGCCAGTTTGACGGGTAGCCCTCTCGGTTCGCTCACCGTGGAGTTGAACGATTCGACGGTTCTGGATAACGGACTGGACGGAGTGAATCTGGCCATCGATGGGGCCGGTGCCACGGGTACACTGCTGGTGAACAACACCCCCATCACCGGCAACGCCCGGGATGGTGTGGAACTCGATGTCACCGGCGGAGCGATTCTGAACGCCACGATCACGGGCGCAGGCAACAGCCTGTCCAACAACGGGGAGAATGGACTCGATGTCCGCTCAGCAGACAATGGATCACTGGCCAACGTCAATGTGAGCGATGTCAGTATCAATCAGTCGGGCCAGTCGGGGATCTTGGTTGTCGCGGAGCAGTTGGGCCGTTTGGACTTGGCATTGACTAACGTCCAAGTGCGTAACAACGGGGCACACGGGATTGAGTCGCTGGCCGCAACGAATGGCCAGTTGAACATTGATGGAACACTGGCAACGATCACTGGCAATCAGCGAAACGGCTGGTCGTTTGACGCCATGTCCGGCGGCGATATCACGGCCTCCCTGACGGACAGTTCCCTCAGTAATAACGGCGTCGGCGTCGCCTCGAGCGGCGTGCTGGGTAACGTGAATGGTGTTGGCAGTACGGCGAATGTGGCATTCAATAACGTCAGTGCGAATTCGAACACCCTCCACGGCTTCCAATTCAACGGATCTGCGGGCGGCAACTTGATCGCTTCGGCGATCGATGTGACGGCCAGCAATAACCTGGGTGATGGGATTCGCTTGACTGGAAACGATGCCGGGACTCGCAGCAGCTTGCTGATGTTCGGGAACAGCACTCTCGACAACAACCAAGGGAACGGCCTGACCGTCGCTGGAGCCGATGCCGAGCAAGTCGCTGTGCAATTCGCTGGCACTGTCAACAACAATGGCGGGGACGGGATCAACGTTTCACTCACGAACGTTAATAATGCGGCGATTGAGTTGTCATCTCTGGTGAACGGCACCATCAACGGGAACACTGGCGATGGGATCGAAATCGATCTCGTTGATACAGATCTGGTGGATCTGACAGTGAATGGAACTCTCGTTGAGTCGCTCCGCATTGATGGACTGACGATCACCAACAATGGTGGTGACGGGATCAACATCCACGCGAACGGAAGCGACATCGGTTCCGGCGTGATTAGCAACAATCAAATCCGAGACAACAATGGCAGCGGCATCATTGTGAATCTGGAGAATGGAAGCGGCGGCGATCTGTCGATTCTGAATAATGAGATCACTTCCAACGATGGCTTCGGGATTCACGTCACCGAAGACTCGGGGATCTCGACGGTGATCATTGACGGTAATGAAGTGGTGTCGAACACCCTGGGCAACATTATCGTTGAACTGAATGGAACCGCGTCTGTCGAACTGCACATCGACAACAACATCGTCGATGGGGACGGGGTGACAGGGGGCGACTTCTTTACTCCCGGCCTGAACTTCCTGGGAACATCGCTGAACGAAACCACTGGAAGCATTCCACCCGATACGATGGGGGCCGTGGGGCGTGATCATATCGTGGAAATGATCAATACGACGTTCACGGTCTATGACAAGAACACGGGCACCATCGTCCAACAGACGACGCTGGACAACTTCTGGTTAAATGCCGGTGTCGGAACGGTGCTGGACGCATCGTTTGATCCCCGCATCATCTTCGATCCCTCGACCAACCGCTGGTACGCTGCCTCTCTCAATGCGATCTTCGGGCCACTGGGACCGCTGCCTGGCAACGACATCCTCTTGGCTGTCTCGGCCACCGATGATCCGACAGGGGTTTGGACAGCGTTCCGGTTCCGTGGTGATTCTGCGTCACTGACGTTCAACGACTATGTCACGATGGGTGTCGATGGAAACGCTCTCTATCTCGCGACGATCAACTTCCCGGCCGTCGGGAACGTGGATGTCTCGGCATACGCGATCCCTCTGGCTGACCTGTTGTCTGCCAATCCGAACATCATCAATCTGACCCGCCTGGAAGATCGAAACATCAACCAGTATGGGGGAGTTCTCCAGCCTGCCGTCTCGCCAGGATCCTTAGATCCCGTGAACCCCATACTCGCAGCCCAAAGCGGGGGGGGAACGTCGATCACTCGTTCCAGTCTGATTACGTTTGGGAATAACACATTCCTGTCGGCCCCGTTCCAGATTCCGGTCCAACCGTACCAGCCGAGTCCTCAGGCTCGGCAGCCTCAGGCTCCCAGCGTCGAGAACGATGATTCGCGGTTTATCAGCAACGTCGTCGAAGTGAACGGAACACTATGGGCCGCCCACGCTGTTCAGGGATCGTTCAACAACTCGGCGATTCGCTGGTACCAGATCGACTCGACGACGAACCAGGTTCTCCAGTCGGGCACGATTGAGCAGAACAATCTGGACTTCTACTATCCTTCGGTCGCCGTGAATACAAATGGCGTCGTGGTGATTGGTTACAGTGGTTCTGGCCCCAACCAGTTCATCAGCAGTATGGCTTCGTACGGTGTGACGAATGGCAACAACACGGCATTCCAGAACCCCGTCATCCTGGCTCCAGGAACGGCCAACTACAATCTGACATTTGGCAGTGGTCGTAATCGCTGGGGTGACTACAGTGCCACGGTGGTCGATCCAGATGATCCCAACACGTTCTGGACTTTTCAGGAACGCGTGGATGGTCTGAACAACTGGGGCGTCCAGATCACTGAAATCAACTTCGAGCGCATTGATCCGATCGTCGGGACCACAACGGGGAACGCGATCGCTGTTACGATCAATGACAATGCTCGCCTGCGTGATCCAAGTACGATCAACGGCAATACTGTCACGGGGCATGGTGGTGACGGAATCTCAGTCGACTTGAATGACAACGGAGTCATCGAGTCCTTGACGATCGACGGCAACAGCGTCAGCGACAACGGCGGCGACGGGATCCGCGTGGCCAACACCGGCGGGCAGACGATTGGCGATCTGACAATCACCGACAATATCAGCGTTGAAGGAAATGGCGGGAACGGGATCGTCGTTCGGCTGAACGACGCCCAAGGTCTGCCAGACATCCTGATTGATGGCAACACGGTGGTTGATAACGCACTGGGTGGCATCCTGCTCGATGCGACCAATACCGCTACGGGACAAGTGGATGTCACGAACAACACGGTGAACACCAACCAGGTGGGGATCCTGGTGAACATCAACAACACCATTCCCGCCCTCGCGCCGATCGCTGTCAACGTCTCGGCTAACACCGTCGGTGATAATGTTGGAATCGGCATCGACATCGACCTCAGCAACGTGGAGATGTCACTCCTCAGCGTCACGAACAACGTGATCGAGGACAACGGCAACGATGGTCTGACGTTGAATGCCATCGCTTCACCGATCACTCGGGCGGAAATCAGTGACAACCGCGTGCTGGGAAATCTGGGGGACGAGGGAGTCTTCCTGTCGTTCTCCGACTCTCCGATTGGCACCTTGTCGTTCCGCCGGAACATCGTGAGCGGTGCCCAGATCGATGGCGTTCGCATGGACTTCGACAATTCTCCAGTGGGGAGTGTCGAAATCGTGGGCAACAATGTCGGTGGCGGAGGAGGTGGCGGCCTCTCGGGGTCCATTGATGACTCGCTCCCACTGATTCGAGCGGGCTTCAACGGCAACCTCCTGGCTGGCAACGACGACGGCTCGACCGGCTTGGTGCCGCTCGGATTCACAGCCGACTTCTTCGGACAGGTGTTTACGAATACCTTCGTGAACAACAATGGAAACATTACGTTCGGAACGCCACTGAGTACGTTTACGCCCTTCGGTCTTCTGAATACGAACAGTCAGATCATTGCTCCGTTCTTTGCGGATGTGGATACGCGGGGAGTGGCTCCGGATGTGACCTACGGAAACGGGATCGTGGCTGGTCGGCCAGCGTTTGGTGTCAATTGGCTGGGGGTCCACCACTTTAGCGTCAACGGAGCGGGGGGCGGGCTTCCGCCCAACACCTTCCAATTGGTCATGATCGATCGCTCCGATGTGGGGACCGGTGACTTCGACATGGAGTTCAACTATGGATCGGTCCTCTGGGAAACCGGGACTGCCAGCGGTGGTAACGACCAGGGACTCGGTGGAACCTCGGCAACTGTGGGCTACTCCAATGGAGTGAACGCTTCCTTCGAATTCCCAGGGTCACGCGTGAACGGAGCGTTACTGAATTCCGGTCCAGCAGCCACGAGTCTGGTCCAGAACTCCATCAACAGTGCCCACTCGGGTCGCTACATCTTCTTCGCCCGAAACGGCAATATCGGTACGGGTGGGGGTGGAGCGAACAGTGGTGGCGATGGGTTCGCTCTCAATATCAACAATGGCTCCGATATCGGTGCCATGCTGATCGATCAAAACCAGATCAGTAACAACGGGTTCCACGGAATCGAACTGGATGTCAACGACAGCCAGTTGCCGACCTCGGTGGTCATCTCGAACAACACGATCTCGGGACAGAGTGATACCGGAGTCAGCATTGTGACTCCGGATACGAATGGCACCGACTTCGGCCTCGACTTCACAAGGAACACGATTGGCAACAATACGGGTGGCCCGGGGATCGATCTGCAACTGGATAGTGACGCGGGAGCCGTCACTGCGACATTCGTGAACAACACCATTGAGGAGAACGCTGAGGAAGGGATCAATATTGATCTGCGGCAGACCGCGAATCTGATGATCACCGACTTCTCAGGGAATACGATCAGCGACAACGACTCGATCGGTGTGCACCTCGATGCGACTGACTCTTCTCAGTTCACATTCACCGCAGGAGCCACTGGACATAATACGTTCGACGGGAACGTGGATGCGGGACTGGCCATCACGATGAACTCCAGTGTGGCTGGACAGATCAGCATCGCCGACTCGGACTTCCTAAACACCACCAACGGTGGTGTACCAACCATGTCCGGCGAGGGAATCCTGATCAGCTTGACTGACAACGCGGTTCTCCAAAGCCTGACCATCGGTGATGCCACTTCCGGGTTGTCCAACGTGAACGAAAATGCCAGCCATGGTGTTCAAATTCTCGTCGACGGGTTCAGTCAACTCACGAACCCGACGATTCAGAACCTGACGATCAACGAGAACGGGGGAGACGGGATCAACATCGAGCGGCGTGGCCTGGGGGTGATCGATAACTTTGTGATCGATGGGAACTCGCTGTCCGAAAACACCGGTGATGGCTTCGACATTCAGGCTCGGGCGGGCAATCTGACCGACGAGTACACGATCACCAACAACACGATCGACGGCAGCAATGGTCGCGGGATCGCCTTCCGGGTCGATGGCGACGCCGACATGACGACGAACCTCAACGGGAACACGATCACCAACAGCACCGGCACCGGCATCACGGTGGACTCGACGGTCAACTCCGTGACCGATACGCCAACCTTCACCGGGAACTGGCTGGCCACCACGATCACCGGCAATGGTCGCGGGGTCGACATCAACTCGCCGGGACACATCATCCAGATGGGTGATGCGACGGCGGCCTTCCCCGATACGATCATCAGCAACAATACCCAGGAAGGGGTGCTCATTCGCTCCCTGGGAACCTTCGATCTGGATAACGTGCAGATCAACAACAACGGAGCGGACGGTGTCCTGTTCCAGGGTGGAACCGGGGGTGTACTCACCATCGATGTCGCTGAAATCTCCGGCAACGGCGTGGGCGGCAACGGTGGAGACGGTGTCCAGCTCGACATGACCGGGAATACCCTGTCAGTCACCAACGCTCGGATCGCCAACAACGAAGGAAACGGTCTCAACGTTCGCAGCCTGCAGGGTGTCAACAATGTGACGCTGACGAACAACATCGTCACGCTGAATACCCTGGATGGCTTGCTCCTGACCAATGACACCGCGGGTGGCCTGACGGCACTGGTCTCGAACTCGCAGTTCACGAGTAATGAACAACGCGGGGTGGCGA
>JAYSVZ010000060.1:0-8111 GCA_043718305.1 Planctomycetota bacterium
TTCTCGCTCTCGCAGGGGAAGTTCTTCTTTGATGAACTCTTCACCGCGATCCTGGTGGCTCCCCTGCGACTGCTCGCAGCGGCGAGTGCCCTCTTCGACAAGTACATCCTGGATGGCATTGTCGATTCGTTCGGAGCCATCCCCCGCCTGATGAGCCAGGCTCCCCGCCGACTCCACGGCGGACTGACTCCCGCCTACGCCGCCACGATGCTGATTGCGGCCCTCGGCTGTGTCGTGTGCGTCATGCAACTCTTCGCCGCCAAGTAATCCCCACTGCCCACTGACAATTCACAACTCCCCCTCTTACCTGTCTGGCCGTCTCCGATGATCGGTTTCCTGATCGCCCTGATGACCTTGCCGCTGGCGACCGCGGTGCTGTTGATGCTCTTCCGCGACTCAGCCGGTCAGAATACGGCCCGCTGGATGGCGCTCGTCGGCACGGTGGTCACGCTCTGTGTCGCCGTCTCGGCAGTGGCCAAGTACAAGGAGCAAGTCATCAATGCTTCGACCCAACCGGTCCAGCCGCGCATTGAATGGCGGCACACTTGGTTGGAGTTCGAAACCCAGAAGACCAGCGGGGCCACAAACGCCCCGGAAAAGGTCCGCCTGGAATTCTTCCTCGGAGCCGATGGGGTCAGCTTGGCGATGATCGCCCTGACCGCCCTGCTCTCCGTGAGTGCCGTGCTGATCTCGTGGGAGACGATCAAGGAGCGGGCGGCGGAGTTTTATATCTGCCTGTTGATTCTGCAATCGGGTTTGATCGGGGTCTTCTGTGCTTTCGATCTGCTGCTGTTTTATGTCTTCTTCGAGTTCACGCTGATCCCGCTCTTCTTCATGGTCGGGCTGTGGGGCGGAGCCCAGCGGCATTATGCCGCGATGAAGTTCTTCCTGTACACGCTGGTCGGAAGCTTAATCACCTTGATCGGTTTGGCGGCCCTGGTGCTGACCGCGATGAAAGCGGGACTCACCACTCCCTTCTCAATACCGGACATGTCCGCGTGGTTTGTCGCTCATCCGATGGACCTGAAACTGCAGAAGATTCTGTTCATCACCCTGTCTGCCGGGTTCATGGTCAAGGTGCCGCTGTTCCCCTTCCACACCTGGCTCCCCCTAGCCCACGTCGAGGCGCCCACCGCAGGCTCGGTCATGCTCGCTGGCGTGCTGCTGAAGCTCGGCAGCTACGGCTTCTTCCGAATCAGCCTGCCGATTTTCCGCGATGCCTGCCTCCAAATCGGTACGCCACTCATCGCGACGATGAGCGTCATCGGGATCGTCTACGGGTCGTTCTGTGCCTTGGCTCAACGCGACATCAAGAAGCTCGTGGCCTACAGCTCGGTGGCCCACTTGGGGTTCTGCATGCTGGGACTGTTTGCGTTGAATGCCGAGGGGATCACCGGCAGCCTGCTGCAAATGATCAACCACGGTCTGTCGACGGGGGCGTTGTTCCTTCTCGTCGGGATGGTCTACGACCGATACCACACGCGGCAACTGGATGACCTCGGCGGACTCGCTCAACGGATTCCGCTGATTACAGTGGCGATGGTCTTTACGACGATGGCCAGTATCGGACTGCCGGGACTGAATGGATTCGTCGGCGAAATGTTGTCGCTGGCCGGGATGTTCAAGGTCGCTCCGATCTACGCCGTGATCGGAACGTCCGGGGTGGTTCTCGGTGCTTGGTACATGCTGACGATGGTGCAGCAGGGGTTCTTCGGCAAGCTCCGCGAACCACACGATGTGCATGGGCCGATCGGCGACATGACGCCGCGCGAGGCGTGTGCGTTTCTTCCACTGGCGGCGATGTGTCTGTGGATCGGAGTCACGCCCCAGCCATTCATCGAGTTCATGCGGCCCGATATCGAGGCGGTCGCGCGGCTCTATGAGCCGAACAAGCGGGTGACTGATCCATCGGCACCGATCATTGAGACAAAGCTGACCGTTGTGGAACGGTAACGTCGAGTTGTGGGATAGACTTCCAGCCTGTCAAATCCAGCGAATGACAGGCTGGAAGCCGATCCCACGATGGCCGGTCGCGTGACCGCGAACCGAGATGCAGATTGTGGGAAAACAGCACGGGGTGCGTTGTGGGATTCGAGTCGATTAACTCCGCGATCAATCTGGTTCTGCCCGAGGTCGTTCTGATTGCGACCACGTGTCTGATGTTCCTGGCGGCCCCGTTTTTGGTCGCCGAGAACGGAGCGGCGGCTCCCGGCATTCGCCATCGCTGGGGGGCACTGGCCCTCGTCGCGATCGGCGTCGCGGGGTGGTTCTGGATCAACTCGGTCCAGGTGCCCGTCAATGACGGCCCGTTCCGCCTCGATGGACTCGCGTTCTTCATTCGCGGGGCGACTCTCGTCTTCGGTGCAGTGATCTCGCTGATGCTGTGGAGCCAGGTCGATGACTCCAAGGCAGCCGAGTGCCAAGCGCTGCTGCTGGCGATTCTCGCTGGGGTCAACTTCACGGTCGCGGCCAACGATCTGGTGGTGCTCTTCCTGGGCCTCGAGCTGGTCAGCATCCCGACCTATGTGCTGCTCGCCCTGCCCCGCAAGGAGCGCGACGCTCAAGAAGCCACGATCAAGTATTTCATGCTCAGCATCTTCTCTTCGGCCTTGGTGCTGTATGGGTTCGCCCTGCTCTATGGAGCCACCGGGACCACGCACTACACCGGCATTGCCCAAGCGATCAGTGGGAACCGCGCGGGCGAGTTGTCGCTGCTGCTCCCGCTGTCGGTGGCTCTGATCGTGGCGGGGCTGGGGTTCCGAATCACAGCCGTCCCGTTCCACTTCTACGCCCCGGATGTGTTCCAAGGCTCGCCCGCCTTCGCAGCGGGGATGCTCTCGTTGATTCCCAAGATCGTGGGCTTCGCGGCACTGATTCGCATCCTCGGAATTTCGGTGGCGGATCACCCGTTCGTGATGCAGATGGATATTCTGGCCGGGATCGTCAAACCGCTGCTAGCCATGCTGGCCGTGGTGACGATGCTCGTCGGGAACTTGATGGCCCTGCGGCAGACGAACATCCACCGCATGATGGCCTATTCGAGCGTGGCTCACGCGGGGTACATGCTCGTCGGTCTGACGATCGGCGACAGTGGCGTACTCGCCACCGGGGTCTCCGCCCTGCTCTTCTATCTCGTGGCGTACGGGATCATGACGCTCGGGGTCTTTGCGGTCTTGTGCGCGATCAGCCCCGCGGACCGCCCGGTGAAGACCCTCAGCGATCTCAACGGCATGAGCCGGCACCACCCCGCAGCCGCTCTGATGCTGGCCGTGATGCTGTTCAGTCTGGCTGGCCTGCCCCCATCGGGCGGGTTCCTCGGCAAGATGTGGCTCTTCTTTTCGGCCTGGTCCGAAGGGACGATGCTGGGCAAGTATCTGGCCTACATCATGGCCTTCAACGCGATGGTCTCGGCGGTCTACTACCTGCGAATGATCGCCGCGATCTACCTGAAACCCGGCACTGGCCCGACAACTACGCACGCCCCAGCCCCCGCCATGGTGGCCTCAGTGCTCTGCACAGTGGCCACGATCGCGATGTTCCTCGCCCCGCAATCGATCTGGGACCGGGCCATGATGAAAGACCCGGGAGCGACTCCGGCTGTCGTTGCGACCGAGCCAGTCCCGGAGATTACTCCGTAGTCTTTACGAAGCAGGTCTCGCCAGAATTCTTACGAATTCTGCGACCTACTGTTCTGGCGGGATGGTGAGCGTTCCATGCCACTTACGGATCGTTCGACAATCCAGTGTCTCATAGTCGCCTTTTGCTCCGCAAATGAGCGATCTTTCGCGGAGCGAAAGGCGACTATGATTGATCGAACAGTCCTCACGGAGATCGAAGTCCACGGTTACCGATCACTGCGTAGCGTTCGGCTTTCTCTGGTTCCGTAGCGAGGTTGTGCGACTTCTCTCCTTCCGGTGTAGAATTCAGGTCGATGGGGATGAGTTCGCTATCGCGAGATTCTCGGCCACGAACAGAGTGAGGACCATCGCCATGCTGGATCGAATGAAGGCTTGGTTCGGCTGGAAGGGGATCAGCGACGAACAGTTTGCCCAAGAGCGAGCCGCGTTGCTGGCGAAGACGCCCGTGCCGGTGATGTGGCTGTTTGGCAAGACGGGGAGTGGGAAGACTTCGATTGTTCGGTATCTCACCGGGGCGACGACGGCTGTGATTGGAAATGGGTTTCGCCCGCAGACGAAGACATCCGTACGGTATGACTTCCCGACGATGGCCGAGCCGATCGTGAGGTTTCTGGACACGCGAGGGCTGGGGGAAGCGGGGTATGACCCGGATGAGGATCTGGCGGCGTTTGACGCCCAGGCTCACGTGGTGATTGTGGTCGTGCGGGTGATGGATCACGCCTTGGAGGAGATCGTCACGTCGCTCCGGCGAATACGTGCGGCCCGTCCTGGCTTGCCCGTGGTGCTGGCGCTCACATGCCTGCATGAGGCCTATCCGATGGAGCAGCATCCTGCGTCGGATCCGTTTCATATAAACGCCGCGACCGAGTCAGCGAGCAGTCGTGCGATGGACTTCTCCCAACTGGGATTGAACCCCGTTCTGGCTCGGTCACTCCTCGAACAGCAACGGCAGTTTGAGGGGTTGGTGGACCGCATCGTGCCCCTCGACATCACTCCCCCCGAGGAGGGATATCTTCCCCCGGACTTGGGCGGTAATCGACTGGAGCAGGCGTTGATTGAGCTGCTTCCGGCAGCCTGCCGTCAGGTGATTCTGCATCTCGATGATGTACGCTCCTCGTTGCAAGACCTGAGCGAGCAACGGGCGCTCCCTACGATCCTGAAGTACAGCAGTCTGGCCGCCACCGCTGCGGCCGTGCCGCTGCCGTGGGTCGATATTCCGCTGGTGATGAGCTTGCAGACGCGGCTGATCTATGTGCTGGCCGAGCAGTATGATCAGAAGATGAACGTGGGGGTGCTGACCCAGATGGCAGGGGCAGCTGCAGGACAGATGGCCTTGCGGTTCGCGGTGAAGGCCCCGCTGAAGCTGATCCCGGTTCTGGGGCAGACAGCCAACGCGGCGATGGCGTTCGCGTACACCTACTCATTGGGGAAAGCGTGCTGCTGGTACTTCGGCGAACGTCGCCAGGGGAGTACGCCCTCGGCAGAGGCGCTCAATGAAGTCTGGGGCGAGCAACTGCAACAGGCGACGGAGCGCTGGCGGGGACACCGAGGCCGGACGAGTTAATGCGTCGGTTGAAATGAGCCTCTCCGTAAGACGGCCTTTCCAGGCCGTCTGGCCGTCAGAGTCGATCAAGGACGGGGACGGCTTGGAAAGGCCGTCCGACTCCCCGTAGGACGGGCATTCCTGCCCGTCCCTCCTGTTCACCGCGTTCACCAGCCCCTAGATCGGGACGGCCTGGAAAGGCCGTCCGACTCAGATCCCTCACTCCCTCTCACCGATTCCCAGGAACTCCGCATGCTGCCCCGCTGGCGTTTAATTCTGATTGCCGTGCTGGTGCTATTGCCGGTCGTGCTGTTAGTGGGGATCGGGTTGTGGATGGCGGTTTGGTCGGGGCATTGGTTGTGGTTGTCCTGGTTGATGCCGGTGAGCTGGGGCACCGCGTGGATGTTGCTGCGCAGTTCGCGACAGAAGGAACTCCCACTGCCCGAGATCGGCTCTCGCATTCACTGGACTCCTCAAGATCAGGCTGCTGCTGTCATTATCACCGCCGAACAAAGTCGAGTGGGCGCGGCGACTTCCGAGCAATTGATCGATCCGGAGTTCTATCAACAGATCACGATCGACCTCGCGGCGAAACTGGCCCAGCATTACCACCCGACCTCGACCTATCCGCTGGGATCTTTGTCGATCGTGGAGTTGCTGGCCGTCTCTCATCTGGTGTCTGAGGATTTGGAAATCTGGTTTCAGACCTACGTGCCGGGAAGCCACTTAATCACTGTCTCCCAGTGGCGCCAGCTCGGGCATGTGCCCGGCTGGTGGAACGTGCTGAGTAATGTGGGAACGATTGCGTCGGTCGTTTGGGATCCGACCAAGATCCCTCGCTATCTGGCCATGCGGGGGGCGGGTGACCCTCTCATGGGGCTCGTGAAGTCCAACTTATTGGGGGCCTTTTTTCGGTTCTATATTCAACGAGTCGGCGATTATCTGGTGGAACTGAATAGCGGTCGACTGCGGGGCGGTTCATCGCGCTATCGCCAGACCATGGAGTCGATCAACCCCTCCCGCGAGGCCCAACCCCGGGAAGATGCCCCCGGTTCCTCGAAGCCCCAGCCCGCCAGCGTCACGGTGACGATTGCCATCGTCGGCCAGGTGAAGTCCGGTAAATCCAGCCTAGCCAATTGCCTGTTGGGCGATCAACGTGCCGCCGTGGATGTCCTCCCTTTGACGCGCGATGTGACCCGGTACGAGCTGACCGGAAGCGCGGTCACCGATCGAGCCACTGATCGGCTCGTCCTGCTGGACACTCCGGGATACAGCGATTCCGGGTCGACAGCGGCGCAGAAGAACGCGACCCGCGAGGCGGTCCGACACGCCGATTTGGTTCTGCTGGTCCTGGCCGCGACATCGCCCGCCAAGCAGGCCGACGCCGAGATGCTGGCCGACATGAGCCAGTGGTTTCAGGACCATCTTCAACTCAAACCGCCCCCCGTGATTGGTGTCATCTCCAAGGTCGACGCGCTCAGCCCGCTGCTGGAATGGTCGCCCCCTTATCACTGGGAAGCTCCATCCCGCCCCAAGGAACACTCGATCCGAAGCGCCGTCGACTACGCCACAGAGACACTGGGGACCAGCCTCTCCTCTGCCGTACCAGTCGTGACCGATCGCGAGCACGGCAGAATCTACGGGATCGAGGAATGGCTACTGCCCACGATCGCCCTGCACCTGGACGACGCCCGCGCGGTCTCGTTAGTGCGAACCCTCCATCACGAGTACGACCAGCAACGCATTTGGCAAGTCGTCTCGCAATTCATCCAAGCCGGTCGCCAAATCCGGGACGCCATTCGCAGCAGCGATCGCCCCATTCCGCCACCGCAATGAGTGGGTTGCTTTGCGCATAGAACACTTGGGGAGTGAGTCGTACGAATCGCTGATGAATGGTTGTAAACCCGGTTCGGTGGACTTGCCATCTTCTGGAATAGAGTCAACGATAGGTCAGTTCAGTCTCACTCACCGTTGCGAGGTCTTGATGCCATCCGATTTCCAATCTCACATCGCTGGCGAAACAGAATCGATCCGGACCGCTGGCCTCTACAAGGGCGAGCGAATCCTCTCAAGCCCCCAAGCGGCTCACGTGCGGGTCGCGGGGGACCGGCCCGTCCTGAACATGTGCGCCAACAATTACCTGGGGCTCTCCGATCATCCCGTACTCATCGCCGCCGCCCAGAAGGGACTCGCCGACTGGGGGTTCGGTCTCTCCTCGGTGCGGTTCATCTGCGGGACGCAGCAGATTCATAAGGATCTCGAAGCTGCGCTCAGTCGCTTCCTGGGGACTGAGGATACGATTCTGTACTCGTCTTGCTTCGATGCCAACGGGGGACTGTTCGAGACGCTGCTCACGGCAGAGGATGCGATCATCTCGGATGAGCTGAACCATGCGAGCATCATTGATGGGATCCGTCTCTGTAAGGCCCAGCGCTTTCGGTATCGCAATAACGACATGACCGATCTGGAGGAGCAGTTGAAGCAGGCGTCCGGGGCGCGGTTTCGCATGATCGCGACCGATGGGGTGTTCTCGATGGACGGGTACTTTGCGAACCTCCCCGCGATCTGTGAACTGGCCGACAAGTACAAAGCCCTGGTGATGGTCGACGACTCGCACGCGGTCGGGTTCTGTGGTCCGCATGGACGCGGGACGCACGAAAAGCAAGGTGTGCTGGGGCGGATCGACATCCTCACGGGGACGTTGGGTAAAGCCCTCGGCGGTGCCAGCGGCGGCTACACCAGCGGACGAAAGGAGATCATCGAGTACCTTCGCCAGCGGTCGCGACCCTATCTCTTTTCGAACTCGCTCGCCCCGAGCATCGTGACCGCTTCCCTGGCGGCTCTGGACCTGATTGCGAAGCAGCCGGAGTTGCGACAACGTCTGTGGGAGAACACCGCGTTCTTCCGCGATGAGATGACCCGCCGGGGCT
>JAYSVZ010000591.1:0-3949 GCA_043718305.1 Planctomycetota bacterium
GAATGCCCGGACTTGAGTTCCCGTGGCATCGAGAGCCACGATTCGTCCGGCGTGGGCCAGGAGTCGATCGGTGGAAGCCGAGCGGGTCAATTCGCCCGGAGTGACCAAGGTCGTGCTCGCCCACCGAATCCGACCCTGCTCGCCATCCATGGTCAGCACGACCCCCGCACTGGTCCGTACTCCGAGCAGGTCGCCGATCGTTTCGATCGAAGTGGCTGACACCGGCACCCCCGTCTGACCCGGCAAGGTGCCGATCCGTTGCCACCAAGCGAATCGCCCCGTATCGGTTTCCCACGCAGCAACGGCCAGTTGCACTTGAGCTGCGGCGTGACAGATCGGGGCGATCACTCGAGTCCCTATGACGCGTGGAGGGCCGTGGAATCCCCACCCCGGTTCGGGCAGATCGCGTGCTTCGACTCGCCAAATGATTCGGCCTTCCCCACTTCCGAGGTCAATCGCGGTGAGTGATCCTGCCCCGGGTGTCAGCGGTTGCCGCGAGTTCCACACGGGGCGGTCGCCGATGATGCCGAAATAGCGATCCCCGTGCAGCACTCCCTCGGCGACACGTTCGAGGGCGAGTCCATTCTCGGGGGGCGACTGCTGCGTGAGAGTTCCCGGGTCACCTTCGATCCCCGTGGCCCAGTAGGCTCCGCCGGTCTCCCGGATGGCATGGATTTGCCAGCCATCATTGATCATGACGAGTTCGCGCGGTGAACCGGTCGGCGGCTTTGAACTCCGGCTGGCCAAGGCGACATCGAGCGGCGGTCCAGCGGAAGGCCAGACCGAAATGGTCGCTGGAATGTACCACCGCATCGTCCCCAGGGATGTCGCTTCCGGGGGGGGACGAGTGGCCTTCCGATCTTCGATCGGCAGCGGATCATCGAGCCACTCGCGACTTCGAAGCAAAAGCGTCTTCGCCCGCGAGGTGTCTCCCGCAGTGCCATCCACCAGTCGCTGGCTCAGCCGCAGCGCAGTCTCACCGTCACCACGTCGCCAGGCCCGCTCCAGCAGTTCCAGGACAGCCTGCGGGGCGACCGAAGTGGCGGCATACTCACCGACGATCCGCCGAAAGAGGGCCTCGTCCTGCTCTACGGTCGCTTGCTCGAACAGCCTCTTTGCCACCGCATCCGCGCGGCGCCGATAGAGGACCAAGCCCGCTTCGGGAAGCGCCATCAGTCGCTGTTGCAGCACCGCGCGCAAGGCCACAAACCGACCGGCCTCGACTCGGATCAGCACATCGTCCGGCTCACCCGCGATCAATCGGTCGACCAGTTCGAGGGCGGGCTCCCACTCCTGGGCCTCGACCAGTTGGTCGAACACCGCGAGCTGCTTTTCTGCCGAGACCGAAACGTTCAACCCCACCAGATCCGCCGGAACTTCATCCGCAAGTAGACCCCCAGACCACAGCCATACGACGAGCGCGAGCCAGCAGCCATGCGGGCTGATGGGGGACAACAAGCGTCCGATGGTGTTGAGCAGATTCAGGAGGCGGTTCCCTGAGAGGGGCTTGAAACCGTATGTGAAGATCGCGTTTCAATCCTTGAGAATCTAACAACACTCGCTCCCCGGCCATAATCACCCGCAACGCGAAGAGCTTTCAAGGTGTGAAACCCTCCAGCTCCCCTCCCCCCGGGCGGGAAAGGGGTCGGGGGTGAGGGCGAGTGGCGAGACGACTCACGAATGGTCTTCTGGTTGAGGGGCGATTGCTCTGAGTGAAGACCAATTCTCAACCACGGAACGCCCCGCGCGTCTCGATAGTGGTCAACCGGCAGTCGGCGGATTAGATTGACCGAAGACCTTCGCTGGCTTCTTGGGGAACTCGACTCATGAAACGAATTGTGTTGTTCGCGCTGCTTGTGATTTCGGCAACGCACGCATTCGCCGATGGCCCCGCCGATAATCAGGCGGCCACCGTTCGCGCGGTTCCGCCACCGGGGGTCATGATCGAGGCCGCTGATCGCGAGGCTCTCGAAGGAACGCTGAAGGCGCTCGTCGAGACGATCGCCAGGCTTCGGGGATCCAAGAGTCCCGTGGTGCAGAAGTACCTGCCCGATGTGGAGGTGTTTGCCCGGGCGGTCGATTTGGCACTGCATGAAGATGGATTCTTCGATCCCTCGGACGCGCGGCGGGCCAAGGATGTTCTGGCCGAGGGACTCGCGCGAGCCGAGGCTTTGGCTCATGAGCAAACACCCTGGCGGACCGCTACTGGGACTGTTGTTCGCGGTTACCGCTCGAAGCTCGATGGCTCGGTTCAGCCGTATGGGATCGTCTACCAAGCGGGTGTGCAGAATGCCGAGTTTGCCAAGGGCCTGCGAGCTGACATCTGGTGCCGGGGCCGCAGCGAGAAGGGACTCGAACTGCAGTTCATCGCCCAGCGGATGACGAGTGCCTCACCCGAGCCAGCCCCCGGAGTCATGATGATTCACCCCTTCGGACGGTACTGCAACGCCAACAAACTCGCCGGTGAGGTCGACACTCTGGAAGTCCTCGATCACGCTCTCGCCGAATACCCGATCGATCCCCAGCGGGTCGCGATTCGCGGCTTTTCGATGGGTGGGGCTGCCGCGTGGCATCTGGCCGTCCACTACCCGGACAAGTGGTTCGCCGCCAATCCGGGTGCCGGGTTTTCCGAGACGCCGGACTTCTTGAAGGTGTTCCAGAAGGAAGAATTAAAGCCGTATCCGTTCGAGCAGACGCTGTGGCAGATGTACGACTGCCCCGTGTGGGCGCGAAACCTGCGGATGCTGCCGACGATTGCCTATAGCGGTGAGATTGACAGCCAGAAGCAGGCGGCGGACATCATGGCCGCAGCGTGCTGGGGCTTACCGGATTGGGAGCGGTTTGAGCTGACGCACATAATCGCGCCGAAGACCGCGCACAGCATCGCGCCCGCAGCCCGAGCGGAGATCGAGAAGCGTCTGGCGACGCTGGACGGGATATGGTCCGCGACGCCTCCGCGCTCCCTGAGCTTCTGCACCACGACATTGAAGTACAACAGTGCTCACGGAATTATCATTAACCGTTTGTTGGAACACTGGAAACTCAGTTCGGTCCGCTACAAGGCGAACTGGGGAGTTCCCTTCTCTCCAAATCAGGCTCAGTTGTTTTTGAAGCTTGAAAACATCACAGACTTCACACTGGATATTCCAATCGACAGTGCAACTCGAATGGGTGACGGTCTGCACGTCGTGTTTATCAATCCCGGTGCCGATTTCCCTGAGTCCGACGATTCCTCAATGATCGTATCGGGCCAGTTGCCTGTGAGAGAGGTGCGTGAGAATCCCATGACATTCATCGTTCCATGGCGTTCAGATCGTTCCATGCGTGCCCGCTTCCGCCTCGAGAATGATAACTGGGAACTCGTCTCCCCGATCGAACCGCCCTCGAAAGACCTCGCCAAGAAGCACGGCCTGCAAGGCCCCATTGACGATGCCCTCATGGGACCGTTCCTGTTCGTCAAACCGACCGCTGCCGGTCGTCACCCCGAGGTCGACAAGTGGGTCGATGCCGAGTTCAACCGCGCGGTCCGCGAGTGGCACCGCCAGATGCGCGGCGATGCCCGCGTGAAGACCTCGGAGGAACTCCAGCCTGCGGACATCGAGAACTACCACCTGATCCTCTGGGGTGATCCGCAGAGTAACCCCACAATCGCCAAGGTCGCGGACAAGCTGCCGATTCAGTGGGGGGCGGAGCAGATCACGGTCGGCGAGCAGAAGTTCGACTCGAAGTCGCACGCCCCGGTCCTGATCTACCCGAACCCGCTCAACCCCGAGAAGTACATCGTCCTCAACAGCTCATTCACCTACCGCGAGTACGACTACCTGAACAACGCCCGCCAGGTGCCGAAGCTCCCCGACTGGGCCATCATCGACCTCTCGACCCCGCCCGATGCCCGCTGGCCGGGGAAGATTGCAGCGGCGGATTTCTTCGGCGAGAAGTGGGAGTTGAA
>JAYSVZ010000592.1:0-12541 GCA_043718305.1 Planctomycetota bacterium
ACATGGTGGGCCAGCGCTCCAAAGCGAGCTTGTCCCACCCTACATCAACCACGTCAACACGTCCCCCACCGGGAGTGACCGATGTCGAATTTCATTGAACGACTGGGTTGGGTGCTGGTCCACACGCTGTGGCAGTTCGCCTTGCTCGCAGCTGTGGCGTTCGTCCTGCAGCGGGCGATGCGGCGGACCAGTGCGGCGGCGCGTTACAGCGTGCTGCTCGCGATGCTCGGCATCGTCGTGACGGCCCCGTTCGCGACCTGGGGGTTGTTACCCGTCAAGGCTCCACTGCCGGTGATCGCGGCGGTAGAGCCTCCTGCTCCGCCGAAACCGGCGGCCTTACTAAAAGTCGCACCAGCCCCGGTCGCTGTCGAGGTAGTCACGCTCCCGCCACCAGCAGCCCCGGCTCCCATCGAGCCGGTCGTAGTCACCCCGCCGGTCGCCTCGGCTCCCCCACCCGAACCCCTGCTGCCGACTTGGGTCGAGCGCATTCAGGAGGCCGTGACACCTTGGCTTTCGACGATCGTGTGGGGCTGGTCATTCGGGGTGCTGGCGTTTGCCATGAGACCGCTGATGGGTTGGCTGACCGTCCGTCGTTTGCGAACCAGCGGAGTCTCGCCGGTCCCCGAGGCCGTACAGGCCACCCTCGCGTCGACCGCTCAGCGGCTCGGCATCACGCACATGGTCCGCGTGCTGCAATCGGCGGTGGTGCAGGTGCCGATCGTGGCGGGCTACTTCCAGCCGGTGATTCTGCTTCCGGTCAGCATCGTGACCGGGATGCCCGCCTCGCAACTTGAAGCGATCCTCGCCCACGAGCTGGCCCATATTCGGCGGCACGACTATCTCGTCAATCTGGTGCAGACGCTAATCGAGACGGTCTTCTTCTACCACCCCGCCGTGTGGTGGCTCTCGCACCAGATCCGTTGCGAACGCGAGAACTGCTGCGACGACATCGCCGTCTCCGCCCTCGGCAGCCGCCTCGACTACAGCCGCGCTCTGCTGGCCTTGGAGGAGCTGCGATCGGTGCCTACTCCACTGGCCCTCGGAGCGAATGGCGGATCGCTGCTCGGACGCGTGCGGCGATTGTTCCACCGAGAGGCCGATCAACGTTCGCTCTCCAGCGGCAGTCTCGCGCTCACGGCTGTGGTAGGCGTTGCGCTGCTGGCTATGGTCACGATGGCCAACTCAAGTCGAGACGACACGGCTGAGGATGGCGAGCCGGGTGCGAAGTTCGAGGTTCCTGATTTCGGAACATTCGAAGTCATCGGACTTCGTAACGCCGCCGGGGAATGGTGGAGTCCTGACGGAACAGCTCTACCCGCCGATTCCAAGCCTGGGATGTCTGGTGAATTCAATATCCGAGACGAAGTGTCCAGCGGTCGACAGATTGGGGTTCTGGCTCGATTCGCTGGGGCGAGTGCGCTAAAGAGATCGATGATTCAGTTGGAGACGCCCCGGACCGGCAGCTTCGGGGGATGGCAATCTGATAACCAGAGGACAGTCGATGGCCAGCAGATCACTGATATTCAATTTCTCACAACCAATCTCGCTCCAACTGCTGATACCGCGAACTTGACTGCTCTTTTGTCGTTCGACTCATGGAGTCCCTGGCAGACAATCGACTTGAAGTCACCCGAAAAGAGCCAGAACAACGGGCCGCTGGTGCATGTCGTTGGTTCAATCCCTCCGAGTTTGGCATCCACTCAGTGTGAGATCGGACTGCAATTCAGAGGCGGTACTCAGGAGAAGATTCACTACGAGCAGATGGCGATCGATCCGAGCGACAAGGAGATCCCAGCGGGAGGCAAGGTGGGGAATGGCGGTCTCGGTTTGACGATTTACCCGGTTTCGGAATCCCAGATCGCCAAGTTGAAGTACCGGGTACTCAAGTACACCCACGAGATTCGTTTCCGTAACCTCTCACTCCAAGCTGGCCATCAGACCGAGCCGCAAGTCCGCATGAAGGTGCTGAGTGCTCCCGCGAAGCCCACCGAGCTTTCCGGGCCAGTCGCGTCGCCCGAGTCGTGGCCACAACTCGGTGGGTCAGCGGCTCACAATACGGTCTCGCCTGTGACTGGCCTGCCGACGCAGTTTGACCTCGCAAAAAAGGAAAACATACGCTGGTCCCAGTCGATTGGCCACTTCGCGTTCAGCTCCCCCGTCGTCGCCGGGGGCAAGGTGCTGATCGGGACCAACAACGCCATCGGGCACGATCCGCGTTTTTCGCCAACCGACGATGTGGCTTGCTTGATGTGCTTCGATGAAGCGACGGGAGCGTTCCTGTGGCAATATAGCAGCCCCCGCATGAAGGAGGGGCGACAGCACGACTGGCCAATCCTCGGTGTCTGCTTGGTCCCGGTTGTCGAGGGGGACCGCGTCTGGTTTGTGACCAATCGCTGCGAGGTCGTATGCCTCGATCTGAATGGGCATCGCGACAACGAAGATGATGGACTCCCCGAGCCGGAAGCGTCAGCGCCCGGAGCTGATGGGACAACTCCCAGCCCCCTCACCCCCAGCCCTTCTCCCGAGGGGAGAGGGGAGCCGGAAGGGGCGCGAGCGAGGCAGGCCGACGTGGTCTGGCGGTACGATCTGTTCAGCACGCTCGGCGTTCGCCCGCAGAAAGCCGCCTGCGTCACACCGACGATTGCGGGGAATCTGCTGCTGCTGAACTCCCCGAACGATGTCGATGAGTCGCTCCAGAAACCCGCGACCCTCGAGGCTCCGGCCTTTTTGGCGTTCGACAAAACCTCCGGTCAACTGGTCTGGTCGGACAAAACGCCGACCTCGAACATCCACTGCCACGGCTGTTCGATGGGAGTCCCCGTCGCTCCCGCAGCTGCGCTGATCGATGGCACGTGGCAGGCGATCTTCGCCGGGTACGACGGGTGGCTCTACGCGTTCGATCTGGAGGCGATCCAGCGCGGCGAGACGCAATTGCTCTGGAAGTTTGATCTCAACCCCAAGACCGCGAAGCTCTGGCGTGATCGCGGCATCGCGAACACGCCCGTCGTGGTGGGCCATCGAGTCTACGCAGCTGTCGGCAATAACACCGACGGCGGTGCAGAGCCGAGCCGTTTGTGGTGCATCGACGCCACGAAGCGCGGCGATCTGAGCAGCGAATTCGTTTACAACAAGTCCGCACCTGATGTGGTTATTCCCCACAAGCGAGTCGCCGTTGAGCCCGACAAGGGAGACTTCACCCGCCCGAACCCCCACAGCGGGGTCGTGTGGGTCTATATCACGGATGACCTCAACCAGAACGGCAAGAGCGAATATGACGAGCGGATGCACCACTCCAACAGCCTGCCAGCAATTCACGATGGGCTGCTCATGACCACGGATTTGAATGGTTTTGTTCACTGCCTCGACGCAGCGACGGGGAAGCTCCTCTGGAGTCACGATCTGATCGCGGCGAGCTCTTGCGGCCCGCTGATCGCTGATGGGAAGGCCTGGTTCATGGATGGGGACGGCGACCTGTTGATCTTCGCTGTTTCGCGACACAAGCAACTTCTGGCTGAACACAACCTGGGTACGTCAGGCTACATGAACTTCGCAGCTGCGAACCAGACGTTGTACTTGGCCACGAAGACGCAGTTGGTGGCGATTGGGAATGTTCCCAAGGCATCGCCACTAGTTGCCAATCTGCCCGGTGGGCTGGAGATCGAACTCGTCGGAGTCACTCAGAACGGAGCCTTACCTAGCGAAGGGTGGCGAGTCGATGGCTCATCGATCCTCCCGACCGGGGATTGGCCGAGAACCGTGATCCTTTCGAAAGATGACAAGGGCTACTCGACTTCGTCCGGCTCCTATGCGGATGGGAAAACTCCGCACCCACTGGCTCGTGATCTGCTGTTTGAAACGCGGGGCTTGCGTTCCCAGCCGTCCTGGGTGATCCTCAATCAACAGAGCATGATGGAGTTCCAGGCGGCGGCCACGGATGAGGCCGTCCGCCAGCGGCTGAGCTTCCTCCCGAAGCAGGCTGGACAGGAACTCACCGTCGAACTCGCTCTCACAGATAGCCCGTGGGGACCATGGCAGCAGATCGACAAAACAGGAAAACGCCTCAATGCCATCGAGACCTTGGAGGCCGATCGAAAGCTGTACGAGGAGATCAAAGTCCTGCGGGTCGGTCCTCCACTTGATGCATCCGCCGGTCCCAGGCCGCTGCTGATTGTCTTGGAAGAACCTGCGAACTCGGAGAGCTATCACAGCGAGATTTTCGCCATGGATGTGCGGATCATCGGAACCGATCAGAAGGTCTCGGGAACCTACGCCCAACCCTCGCCTCCTCAGAATGGACGGCGCGAAGTGACGTGGCAAACCGTTTCTGAGATTCCGCTCGATCGGGTCGACCACTTCGAATTTCGCCTGCGCCCGTATCGGCACTTCATCACGTTCGAGAATGTCCCTCTCGATCGGGACGCCGGGCGACGAGCTGCGGTCAAACATCGATCGCTCGCCGAACCACCACGGCGGACTCCGGACGACCGCTTCGTGGCTCATGTCCCCGGCGGTGTCGATATCGAGTTATTGCGGATCGTGCGGAACGACCTGCCGGATGATCAGAGTTGGACTCCCGATGGAAGTGCCTCGCCCAACCAAATCGACTGGCCGCAAAGGTCTGCTGTTCAACCATTTCCAAACGGTGGGCATTCGAGTGGCGGCGATGGGCCGGGCAGCGAGCGAGCCTGGGATATCGCGTATGAGATTCGAGGCACTGGCGTCCGCCCCTTCGTGTCTGTCGATGCGGTCGATGGGAGTGCGAGTTTATCGCAGAGTGTCCCCGCAATCGGTCCCCGACTCATCACCTTGATCCCCAACAAGCCCGAGTCGCTCACCAAATTGCAACTGCGAGTTGGTAGCGAACCGTGGGGCCAGTGGATTCAGGTCGGGGCCGATGGGGAGATCCTGAACCCAGCCGCTTTGAGCGACCGGCCCGATTCACCGGAGAAACTGATCACTCTCGCGGGAGCGGGCCTGGATGAGAGCAACCTGGATCGTTGTTGGATCAAGTGGCTCGCTCTGCCCAACGCACAGCAACTCTACAGCATGGAGGTTCGGGCGATCGATGATGATGACAACATTCATCAGGCCCGAAATCAGCAACACAAAATCTCCAACCGGCCGCTCCACGAGTTGACCCACTGGTTCAACCTGCCGGTCGAGAATCTCGCCCGGTTCGAGTACCGCCTGCGACCGTACCGGCACCTGGTGACGTTCGACCACATCTGCACCGATCCCACGAAGGCGACCGAGGTGAAGGTCTCCATCGAGCCAATCGTGTATCTGGAGGAGTTCCCCTCGCCCGAGGCTGCGGTCAAGCCGACTCGCCCCCTGGTCGCCAAGCTCCCCGGAGGGTTGGAGGTCGAACTCGTCGGCGTGACCATTGTCGGAGCGATGAGATTCAAAGACGGTTGGAGTGCCGATGGCGGTCCGTTACCGGAACTCAAAGAATGGCCCAAACCGTACCCGATTAATGCGTCTAGTCCTCCACTCCCCGAATATACCCCGACACACGACTGTTTGGTGAAATTCACGGGGCTGTCATCGCAGGATGCCATCTCTTGGCGAGGCAAGGGCTTGATTCATTCCATGAATCCGACGAACGAAGTGGCTCGATTGCAGTTCAGATCACCCCCGATCAACAACTCGCTTCGACTCGGAATCTATGAAGAGAAATGGGGGCCTTGGCAAAAAGTCACAGCTGCTGGGGAAATCGAAGAGGTCGTCAAAGTCTCACGCGTCGAACAACATGCCTACGAGGTCATCCAGCCTGATCACGTGAAAGCGAGGCCCGATATAGTCGATTTCTGTTGGCGTGGATTGGATTGCACCTCTGACGAAGCGGATTCGGACCTCGTCGCGGTCGATCGCAATGGAAAGAGGCACTCGCCCTACGGAGGATCGGCTTGGGGTGAAGGGAGTGCCATCTATCGGCGAGATGTGTTCAATCTGGGATCTGCTGAAATCGATCACTTCGAGTATCGCCTGCGCCCGTTCCGGTACTTCATCACGTTCGAGAACGTGTCGTTCGAACCGGGGAAGAAGACCGAGCCGACGGTCACTGTGGAAACCGTCGCTGAGCCGCGCAAGAAATACATTGCCATGGTTCCCGGCGGGATCGAGGTCGAGTTGCTCGGAACGATCCGAGAACTGAAGAACCTGGAGCGGATCAACTTGGCTCCCGATGGAAGTCTGTTGCCGAGTCTGAAGCCCTATTTGCAGAACCACGGGGGCGATGCCTTCACGAATCTGAGGTTCGGACTGAAGGAATTCGAAGATCAGATTCTCTATGAAGTTCGTGGCGGCGACTCGCCGACGGTCGATGTCCGCGCTTCAGTGCCGTTTGGCCTGCATGCGGTCGAGAATGACCCAGCTGGAGTGCCGACACGTTACTTGATCGGAGATGCCCTGCCCAAAACTCCGATAACCTTCACTGCCAAAGTCGCCGACGAACCGTGGGGAGAATGGATTCAAGTCGGCCCGACTGGACTGTTTCTCAATCCAGAGGCCAAGCAGAAACTGCATGCGACATACTACGACCAGATCGCCATTGGTCATGCCGGTGAGAGTGAGGAAGGCACGACACGTTCTGAGTTGAAACTCAATTTCCCCAAAGGGTTCTATGACTCCTGCCGATTGCATCTCCGCATTATTCCCAAAGATGGCCAGAAGCTGGGGGACGAGCAAGTGGTGCAATCGGCACCCGACTCGTTCCGACAGTCGTTCAATCTGGCCCCCGATCAAGTCGAACGATTTGAGTTCCGCCTGCGACCCTATCGGCATCTCGTGAAGTTCGAGAACGTGTCGCTCGACCCCGAGAAGCCAACCGAGCCGAAGGTCTCGGTGGAGGCGATCGTACCGCAGGAACTGTCGGCGACGCTGCCCGATGGGAGTGTCCTGGAACTCCTCGGGATGACCACGCCGCCGATCAAGGTCAAACTCCCGGACGAGCGGACTTGGTGGCAGGCCAATGGAACGCAGCTCGCTGATCCGGTTGAGAATCCCAATGTTCTCGGACTGGGCGAGGATCGTGCCGATGGGCGGCAGGCTTTGTTTCGGATGACGAGTCAACAGACTGACGCTGCACTGCATGTGATAAGTCCAGAAACCAAAGGCTGGTCGAGTTCGGGGACCAGTCTCAGTCCGCCTGCGGCAAACGAACCGTCACGACTGAATTCCATTTTTGTCTTCGGGCCAATCGGCGATGCCACAACGACCACACTGGAAGTCCGAGTGGCCACAGATCCGTGGACTGCTTGGAAGTTCGATCTGACGGGGAAACCGCTCGATGCGCCCGAGGTCACCGGCGAGTTGACCAAGTTGCGAAGCGCCGTAGAGGTCTTGCGGGCTGGCCCGTCGGAAGACGGCGTCGCCATTTGGACTCGCCCCTTCAGTTCGAGTAGCGAGACCGGCGAATCGAGGATCATTGCGATCGATAAAGCGGACAAAGAGCATTACAGAAATCGCAGTTCGGGAGATGGCCAGGAGAATCTGCACGGGTTCGGAGTGCGTCCCGAGGAGTTCGACCACTTCGAACTCCGCGTCCGTCCGTTTGGCCCGAAGGTGAAGTTCGAGAATGTCTCGCTCCAGCCGGGGAAGAAGACCGAGCCGAAGGTTTCGGTGGTGGCGATTGCAGTGCCTGATTCGACCTCGAAAGCCCCGCCCGCTGCCAATCCAATCCTGCAGATGGTCGAGTCGGCGGGCACCCATTACAACGGCGGGGATGTGGTCCAGGCTCACATCGGTTACACCCCTCCCCTCCATCATGCATGGATGAACGGGCTTGAGAAGGATGCGACGGCCTCGTTGGAGAAACTCCCCGCTGGCAAACACTGGCTGATCGCCAGGCATCCGTGGACGGTCTTTCCGGTGGAGTTGCCTCTGGCATCTTCACCGCTGAAGCAAAAGCCACGCGGGGGCCTGCCGACCCGGAAACACAGCTCGAATCAGTACGCCGGTGAGCTGAAAGTGGAAGTCGATGAGGCCGGGAAGGAGTTCATCCGGGTCAATTTGACAAACATGACCGATGAACCATGGAGTTTCAGTGAACTCGATCTAACGCTGGAGGCCGGGTGGGGAGGAGATGAGAGCGAGGCCCACTCGCCACTGTGGCTGACTGAGAAACTTCATGAGGCTCCCCGCATCGAGATCGCCGCACGGCAGAAAGGCTCGTTCCGCATCGACTGGGCCGACTGGGTGCGGCGCGGCGTTTGGGATCCGATGTCCGGACTTCGCGTGAAGGCGAGCCCAGCGCTCCCCGAGCCACAGGCCGGCAAGATCTGGGTCCGCATTGGTGGACCGGGATTCGGCACACTGCCGGTGGCGCTGACGCATCCGGACAGTATGCCGAAGACTCCAGAAGCCTCGTCCTCGACCGAGGCCATTCTCCCCGGTGGGCTCGAGTTGGAACTGCTGGGAGTGACGCCCCATCGCGAGCCAGACAAGGAGAGCTGGACACCGTACGGGATGAAGTTCGATCCGGCCCCGGACTGGGCGAGCCGACTGAAGCTCGATTCGCTGCCGCCGGGAGGGATGAGTGACACGGTTCATGAAGACTATCGAGACTTCATCGTCCGGGCGCGTGGGTTCTCTCCTGAGCAACTGAAACTCCTGCCGTTCTTGGAACGGTTCGAAGCGGGTGACAGCACCATCGGGCGGATGCAGGTCCTGACCTATAACCAGCAAGTCCAGCGGCTGATCGTGGGCATCCCCGGCGAGTGGGGGCCGTATCGGGTGTTGACGGTCGATCCGAAGGTGGCTCCGAAGGCCAAGGCGGTCGAAGTGCCCGCTGAGGTGCCGGTTCCGTTTCGCAAGGTCTATGACTCGATTCAGCCCAGGCTGGAAGCCTCAGATGCCCGCGAAGCTGTTTGGCAGACGATGAAGTCGTTTCCACCGGACTATCGACCCACGGCGGTCGATCCCGATGTCCAACCGGCGAGCTACACCCGTGTCGTCTGGAAGGGCCAGCCCGCGAACCCGGACCTGAAATACACCACGATTGAGGCAGTGCTGGTCGATCTGCAAGGCAAGCGTCACACCACGACCGGGACCACGAACGTCCAGGACGGCGAATCGCAATGGGACGTGGACCTCTTCCGCGTCCCCTTCGACCAAGTCTCCCACATCGAGTACCGCCTGCGCCCCTATAAGTACGTCGTCACGTTCAACAATGTGGCTTTGCATCCCGGAGTCGCCTGCGGTCCGAACGTCGTGGTCGAGTCGCCGCTGGATGTGATGGCCCCGTTGGAGTTTCGCCTCGTCGCCATGGCTGCGGTGATAGAGCCAGTCGAGTCTGCCGGGCAGAAGTGGTTCCTCATCGCTGGCGAGGCGGCACTGGACTCTGCTGGCAAACCGGTCGACGACAAGTCGTCGCTGGGGTTGCCGGTGGAGCGCCTCGATGAAAGCAACGAACACATGGGGTTGTTGGGAGACACTCCGGCGACCTCGCTGCCCTGGGACGGCACCTGGCATGTCGAGAAGTGCGAAGTCCAGCCCGACCCCAATGGCGGGGATCGCTTTATGATCAACGTGACGCTGGACGCTCCAGGCGGGAAGGCCCTGCGGACCCTCACGACGGGTGCTATGCGCCAAAGGCTGGCGATCCTCGTCGAGGAACGCATCCTCGTCGCTCCGACAGTCCAGGAACCGATCGGTGCCACGTTCGTCATCACTGGCAACTTCACGAAAGAGCAGGCCGAGCAACTGGCGAAGGCGATCCGCCGGGGGATGGCTCCGGCGGTCGGCAAGAGTAGTTCCACTGGTCAGCCATCTGCGGGAAGTTGGGGATCCGCGAACAACGGCGTGCGCAGCCGCCTCACTCTTCTCGACAGCAAGCCGCATGTCGGCAGTGCGAAAGTCCGGGTCGAGTTGTTGAACGAGGGAGATGTCCCGCAAGAGTTTACCCTGGACCCACGAAAGGCCGGGAAGGCATTCGTGATCCAGACGCTCGACGGAAAACAGGTGTGGCGTGCGATAGAGAACCTGCCCGTCACGGACGCCCACAACTCCGACAAGCCGATTACGATTCCACCGGGCAAGTCTGTGACTTTGCTGGACGAGTTCGACTTGGGTTATGCGTTCTTCTTTGAAAAACCCGCTGAATATCGGCTGCGGTTTGGAGGCGACTGCGCGTTTCCGGGAGTCGTCTCCGAAGACTTCCCGGAATCGAACATGTTGACTATCAAACTGCCGGACGGCCCTCGATCAGAGATCCAGCGAATCGGACAGCTTCTGAAATCCGATCACCACATTTCAGAGAACAACGGATTTCACTGGGGAGGAGGCTGGGCGGTCGATGACCACACGTTCGAATTCCGCCGACTCGATTATAGCTATGTGAATCAAGTCACTCTGCAGTTTACCGACAGCGTGGAGCCCGCTCCGTTGTATGTTCCAGAATATCCCAAGGACGTTCCAACCCCCAAGGCCCGCGATGTGTTGCTCGGGAAGACCCAACTGGGGTATGCCCACTTGCAGATCCCGGAACTGGCCGACAAGGAGTGGCCGGACTGCGAGAAGCAGATCCGCGAGCGGTTGGGGAAGGAGCTGCAGCCGATCACCAATTTCGATGAGCCTGATCCACGCAAGCCGTGGCGGGCCAAAGGACGGGTGATCGGTGTTGATGGAAAACCGATCATGGGGGTCAAGGTTCGGGCCGCCACGGGGATCGGAACGCTGCTCGGCGGTGGTAGCGGCTTCACGGACAACGAGGGCCGCTACGATTTCCGATTCGGGGCGGGGACTTATGCTGTCCCGACCAAGGAAGTCCCTGATCCCAACAACTGGCAACACGCGATCATCTCGGCGCATCTCGACGGGCACTTTGAGAAGAACCACAACCGTCAAGGTGACGGGTACGCCAGCCTCAAGCCGATCAAACTCAATGACACCACAGCCCAAGAGTTCGGCTATGAATCGCTGAAGCAGTGGGGGATTACTGCGGATCAAATCGCCCTACAGGAGAAGCCGCGCGAGGTCGACTTTGTCATGGTCCCAGCTGCCAAAGTCTCGGGCACGCTGATCGGCGAGAACGACCAGCCGCTGAAGGACTACTCGGTGATGCTCATGGGAGACACGCTGCCGCCGGGGTCATCAGCTCTGGCTCAGGTGAAGACCGATGAGCAGGGGCGATTCACGATCCCCGGCATCCCGACGACAGTTCCTTTCCAGTTCGAAATCCGCAAACCGACCCAGGAACTCCAGCCACCGTGGGACGACTCGTGGGCCAGCCCGCCGATGGTGTTCGAACAGCCGGGTGATAATGATTTGATCGCGACCTCGGGCAAAAGCCGAGTCACGGCGAAGGTCTTCACCCTGAAGATCACCGGCGCTGGAGTCCACAGCAAAGAAGCGATCAAACGGGCCAAGGAGCGGATCATCCCGCCGCTCCAGATCGCCTCACCAGAGAACGGCAAGCCCGTTCCGGAGCGTACGGAGGTATCGATGGCGAACCTGGTGTTGGAACTCTCGAACGATGAGCCGAAGCCCGCAGCGACCTCGGGGGCTGTTGAAAAGACGGCCCCACCGGCTCAGCGATTGGTCTCACTGGATGTCAAAGATGTTTCACGCGAGAACGCCTTGCGAATCCTCGCCAAGCAGGCCGGTCTCACGCTGGAGATCGACGAAGCGGCCATCGCGGCAACGGATTTCGATCTGAAGCTGCCGATCACGCTGACCATTCAGGACGAGACCTTGGGAAATGCGGCATGGCAAGTTTGCGACCTGTCGGGTCTCATCAGTTCTGGGCCGGTTTGTAGTATTCGAAAAGATCGTATCGTTCTGACGACGATGGAGGCCGAGGCCACCCGGCGACGGGATGCGACCCCCGAGTGGCTGCGAGAGAGACGCCCGCAACTGAACGAGGCAGGTGAAGTGGAGTCGCTCTACGCCCCGGACGAAACCCTCACCGATGCACTGTTGATTCGGCTCGCGGAGTTACCCGCTCTGAAGTCGATCACGTTCGATCCACGATGCGCAGCTACGGATGAAGGGCTGGCCCATTTGACCGAATTGAAGGGCCTGGAAACGGTCATCCTTCATAGTCAGAAATCGGAGCGGTATCGGATTGATGATGTGTTGGCGATTCTGAAGCAGATTCCCACACTGAAGACTCTGAAGTTGACCGAGACTGGATCAACCGATACCGGCGTGGGACACATCGGCGAGATGAAAGGCCTCGAACATCTGGAAATTCACCAGGAAGGGCGGATCACGGATCGATCGATCGAGATCATTTCGAACATGACCCAACTCAAGTCACTCGCAATCTCGCAGTACGCTTACCCGGAGCACTTGGGGAGAATGGACTTCAGTGCGGAGGCCCTGCGAAAACTGTCGCAGCTGGTGAACCTAGAGCGATTAGACCTCACCGGATCTCTGAAGTCAGGAGTCGTTCTGATCCCACCCCGTTCCCAAGTTCTGTCGCTCTCCGGGCCCGAGGTTAATGATGACGTGGCGGCTCAGATTGCCAGGTGCCCCGACATGCGAGGACTCACTCTGAGTTTCACATCGATCAGCGATGAAGGTCTGAAGATGATCGCGC
>JAYSVZ010000593.1:0-3940 GCA_043718305.1 Planctomycetota bacterium
GGGCGGCTGATTGAGTACGCTCGCCGCGAGCAGGGCTTGACCGTCGAGCGGCTGGCCGAGCAGGCGGATGTCGATCTGGGAGAGCTTGTGGAGATCGAAAGGGATGACGATTTCATGCCCCAGTTGCGGACGGTTCATCAGCTTGCGTCGGTGCTGAAGCTTCCGACAAGCCGACTCATGCAAGTCGCTGGGCTGGCCACGCCGCGTCCGTCCGTGGCCGGAGCTGCGCTGCGGTTTGCCGCGCGTTCGGAACCCACATCGGAATTGTCTCCGGACGAACGCGAAGCGTTCGAGGAGTTTGTGAAGGTTCTTGTCGAGTCCACTGATGCGGAGTGAATGGATTGCGAAACATCTACCTGCCAGAACCCACGACGCGGGATATTGACGCCCGCATCTCAAAGATCCTAAAGGATCTCGACAACCCCAGCCCACCCTTGGACGTGAGAACCGTCCGAGAGCTTCTGCGTCTTGACCTGCGTTACTACTCGTCATCAGATGGGGGAGTGTTGCGGGAGACCATTCACAGGCTGTTCGTGGCTGGCAAACAGATCATTGCACGGCCAAGCCTGCTCTGGGAAGTGGTGAAGAGTTGTGAACTCAAAGCTCTGTGGGTGCCGGACAGAAAGAGAATCCTGATCGATCAGGAACTTCCGGACTCCAAGAAGAGATGGGCAGAAGCCCATGAGATTGGACACAGCATCCTGCCCTGGCACGAATCTGCGACTCATGGAGATAAGAAGCAGACATTGAGTCTTGCCTGTGAACAACAGGTGGAAACTGAAGCCAACTACGCAGCGGGGCGGCTCCTCTTTCTTCAAGACCAATTCACAGAGCATCTCTTCGATGAAACTCTTTCGTTCGACGGGATAAAAAAGCTCCAGAAGCAATTTGGGAACACTTTGACATCGACACTGTGGCGCGCTGTGGAAGATTCCACGGCCTGCACATTCGGATTGGTCAGCCAACATCCGAAACGACAGTTGGAGGACGAACCCTTGCGCTATTTCATTCGCTCGCGGAGGTTCGAATCCCAGTTTCAGAACGTGATTCCCATGAGTCTCTTTCGAAACCTTCAAACATTCTGTCGCTCCAGTCGAGGCGGTCCACTGGGGGATAAACAGGTGGTTCTGGAAGATTTGAACGGTAGAAAACACGTTTTCCTGATGGAATGCTTCTTCAACAGATACGAAGCGCTGACCCTTGGAACCTATCAACATGCGAGAGTGGCCGCAGTCAGTGTCAGGTAGCCTCCGGCCCATACTCCGTCAGAAACTCCTCTTCAGATAGCACGCGAATCCCGAGTTCCTTCGCTTGATCGAGCTTGCGACTCGCGTCTTCTCCGGCGAGGACGAAGTCGGTTTTCATAGAGACGCTGATGGCCGCTTTGCGGCCTTGGGCGAGGGGCGCTGGCATCACGGGATGCTTGCATGACCGATTCGAACGCTCCAGAATCGCATTCGGTAATGCTCTCCCCTGACCCGCGAACAAGACCTCTCATGACTCACAACCCCTCGATCATCCTCAGTGCCTTCGCCGATGAGGCCGCCCGGCAGAAGACAGCCCTCGAGCAGATGACCGCCATCGCGGCGCTCGGCCTCAAATATTACAGCCCGCGATTCATCGATGTCCCCGGCACCGGCAAGGTCGAGCACGTCACCGAACTCTCCGATGAGAACCTCGCTAAACTGGCGCAGATGCAAATCGATTACGGCATCTCGGTGACCAGCATCGGGTCGCGGATCGGCAAGGTGAAGCTGCTCGACATCGCCGACAACTCGCACAATAAATACGTCACCCCCGCCGACTATCTGGCCGGTGAAGTGGCTCGCACGATCCGGGCTGCGAAGGGGCTGGGTGCGAAGCTGATCCGGGGGTTCTCGTTCTACCAGCCGCAGGGAGAAGACCCGTGGAAGTACGTCGATCAAGCCGTCGAGCGGTTGCGACCGATCGTCGATGAGTGCGGGAAGCACGGGCTGGTCTATGCCCTCGAAGTCGAGGCCAACCTCATCGGCCAGAACGGGCGGCTCCTCGCCGCTCTGTCCGAACGCGTGAAACGCGACAACATGGTCTGCATCTTCGATGGCGGAAACCTGACCTGCCAGAACATGTCTCCGATGGAGGTCCTCGCCGAGTTCGTCGCGATGCGCGAACATCTCGGCTGGATTCATATCAAGGACTACAAGGTCGACAGCACCCTCAAGTGGACCGGCGTAGTCGACGAGGAGCGGCTCAAGAACTTCGTCCCAGCCAACATCGGCGACTCCGGGCATGAGGCGATCTTTCGCGACCTGCGAAACCATCTGCCGAGTCTCACTTCGCGGATGCAGCGGCTGGGGCTGCCGGGGGTGTTCCTTGAGTTGGAGCCGCACCTCAAGGGAGGTGGCCAGTTCGGCGGCTTCAGCGGACCGGATGGTCTGGGTGTCGCCGTCCGAGCACTCTGCTCGGTGCTGGACTACACCGGGATTGATTATGAGCTGCGAACGATGGATGACATTAAGGCAGCGCGGGGGTTTTAGAGCGCCCTTAGAACCATCACGTTCCGGCTCCCCTCCCCCCCGGCCTGTTGTTATTCGTCGGGATTTTCTTGAATTTCCGGCGATTCCCCTGACCCCGGTGCGTGGTGGGGCACTGAGTTTTTTGGGAGGGGCGAGTCGGGTTGGATGGTGGTGGGTTCCGGGCCGGGGCGGGGTTGGTTTTGGATCAGGGTCATGAGGGTGCGGAGGTTGAAGGCGGACATCATCCAGCGCCATTCGGCGAATAGAGGTATCTACTTGACTCCACCCCCCCCAAGGGGTTGTGTTTTAGTGATGGACTGGAATGTTGCGGGGGCGACTTGGACGGCTTGTTGAGCGAGGCGGTAGAACAACTTACCCCGCGATTTCGATGTTCTGCGGTGGAAGCGGAACGTGAATTCATCCAGATCGTATTCGAGGTCGTTGTGGTCGATGGCCCCCTGGTGGGTTCCCAGCAGCCAGCGTTTCAGCAGGGAGATCACGCGATGAACTCTCGGCAGCAGATGGACTCCGGCGGGCGGGCGACGTTGAACTTGGCGGTCGTGGGTATCGCCTGTCATCTCGAGGTAGGCGTTCAGGCCGTCTGTATGAACGGTACTGCCCGGTTCAATGGAGTCTCGAATGAAACCGTGCAATTGTTCACGGCTGGCTGTGGTGATGTGACGGAGCCGGATGCGCCTGATGCCGTTTCCCTGCACTTCGGCGGCCACGGCGATCAACGCCTTGGTCTGAGTCTGACGCCCGACCAGGCCCTCCTCCTCACCGCCCCAATACGCCTCATCGACTTCCACGCGACCCCGCAGTCGATCGCGATCAGGACGCACCATCGCCCGCCGCAACTTGTGCATCAAAGTCCAAGCGGACTCGTAACATCCCAAGCCCCGAAGCCGCTGCATGCTCAAAGCCGAGGCTCCGTTCTTCTGGCGGGTGACGAACCACATCGCCCGAAACCAGAGCGTCAGCGGCAGATGGCAGATGGCTGTCCTGAAAGATCGTGCCCGCCGTGACCGACGTTTGCACGCGACACGCCCCGCAGACCCACCATCCGCGTTTCGTCCGCCACGACGTTCAACCCGCACATCGCGGACACACAAACCCCTCCGGCCAACGCAGTCCAGCGAGGGACTCACGGCAAACATCATCCGCAGCAAATCGCCGCTCAAACGCCATCTGAGTCTTGGGATCGTAGGTGATACCTTCCGATGCGGATTGCATCTCCGAGAACAGGGCTGCGAGCCTATCTGCCTTCGATGGATCGGTCATTTGCGGAATAGAGGTATCTTTTTGACTCCACCGACCCCCACCTGTAGTGTTTGGGAATAGTGGAAGAACGGGGTTGCGTCAGGTGTGGAACGCAACCCCGTTGGGGTTGATGGTTTTCCGGTCCGCTCCACCCAGGGTCTTCCGCTGCGCGGCCGACCCTGGGC
>JAYSVZ010000594.1:0-3938 GCA_043718305.1 Planctomycetota bacterium
CCCAGTTGATATCCCAGTTGATGTCCGTTTGCCCTGCGTCACCCGAAAACTCCTCTTGAGTCATCGGCAAAAATTGCCGTATAGTTCGCTGGTCGAGGAGTTTCTCGGGTCTGTGAAGCAGGCGCGGGGCTCTTCCCGACGGAAGGGCTTCACCGTGTCGGAGACTCGGGGAGCGTGGCCAGCGTCAGTTTCACCAGGAGGGGGTTATGCTCAAATTCGTGATTCGTACTGTGTTCGGTTGCCTGTTGTTGGCCGGTGGGCTGGCTCGGGCCGAAGGGCTTGACCCGCAACTGCCAGCGTACCGTCCGATCGACAAGCTGGAGGGCGAGATCACTCTCGTCGGTTCCAGCACGATGTCCGATCTGGCCGCGATGTGGGTCGATCGGTTCACCTGCTTTTACCCCGATGTGAAGATCAACGTGGTGGTCAAGGGGGCCGATAACGCGATGCCCTCGGTCATCAGCGGCGAAGCCACGATCGGCTTGCTCAGCCGGGATGCCACGACGGCTGAAATCGAAGAGTTCACCAAGAAGCTGGGGCATGCTCCGAAGCTGCTCGTGCCGAGCTTGGAGCGGGTTGCGATTTTCGTTCACAAGGACAATCCGCTGGAATCGGTCACGCTGGCTCAGCTCGACGCGATCTTCTCGAAGACCCTCAAGCGAGGCGAAG
Organism: Planctomycetota bacterium; assembly: GCA_043718305.1. Taxonomy (GTDB): domain Bacteria; phylum Planctomycetota; class Planctomycetia; order Planctomycetales; family Planctomycetaceae; genus TH-plancto1. Next base: position 670 of record JAYSVZ010000594.1, read on the forward strand.
CGAAGGAGTTCCAGACATGGGGAGATGTGGGCGTGAAGGGCGATCTGGCCACAAAGCCGTTCTCCCTTCGCGGTCGGTCCGCGACCACCGGGTCACAGGTCTTCCTGAAGACGCTGGTTCTGCAAGGCGGTGAGTACCGCGATGGAATCACCGAAGAGAAGGACAACCTCGCTCTCGTTAAGGCGATCGCTGCTGATAAAACGGCCATCGGCTTTGCCGGTGAAACGTACCAGTACCCGGGAACGAAGTGCCTGTCGATCAGTGCGAAGACTGGCGAAGCCGCGTACGCCATCGATTCCGAGGGAGATGTCAACGGCTCCTACCCGATCGTGCGGCCCTTGCAGTTCGTGGTCAACCAGGCCCCCGATAAGCCCCTTAAAGACGTGGAACGCGAATTCCTGAAGTACGTGTTCAGCGGGCTGGGGCAGCAAGATGTGGTCAAGGCCGGGTTCCACCCGATCTCCTCACAGCCCGCTCAGACGGCTCTCGGAGCGGTCGGTCTCGACAAGCTGAACTAGACCCCTGGGGTGATTCCCTTGTGATTCATCTGGCGGCACTTCCGGATCCTGTTCGATCCGGACCGCCCACTCAAAACACGTCATCGCTGGAAGGAGTCCATTCCCATGACACGGCATTTTCTCGGGGGCCTGACCCTCGTTTGCTCCCTGGCCCTGGTGGCCAGTCCCGCTTGGTCGATTGATCCCCGCCTGGGAGGCGGTGGTAAGTCGTCCGTTCCCACCTCGAATGATCTCCCGTTCCGGGTGCCCACCAACGGCGCCCAACAGCCGACCACGAACTCGGCACGGGACCGGGCCTTCGACCCCACCCGGTACGAGTACAACGCCGCGCGACCGGTTTCGGCCGACACCCTGCGCGGTTTGCCGAACCTCAATTCAAAGATGAATGCGACGCTTGCTCCCGGAGTGAATCCGAATCTCGTGCCATCACCCGGGCCGAACCCGACAACGACGCCCCAGGCGAAGTGGCGACTCGGCGTCTACTCCAAGGACACCAACACCGGCGTGCAGGTCGTGAAGGTCGTCGAGAACGGCGCCGCTCAGCGAGCCGGACTTGAACCGGGCGACATCATCATCTCGGTCAACGGGTTCCAGGTCGGCTTCGTCAATGGGGCGCTCTATGACATGGCCCCCGAGTTCGAGCGATCCGCCGACAGCAATGGCTGGGTCTCGATGCTCGTCTTCGACAACCGCGGTCGGACGCTGACCAACCTGCCGGTGCAACTCGATTCACGGCTGCGGCAGCTCACCGGAACCCTGACGTGGCGTGATGCCGCCCAGCTTCCCCCGGGAGCGACCGCCGTCGTCGAAATGCGAGAACGGGCTCGACCGGAAGCCCCGACTGTCGTGATCTCGAAGGTCGTGGTGAACCAGAGCCAGATTCGCCAAGGGACGATCCCGTTCCAGATCGAATACGACCCCACAATGATCGACTCGCGGCGGACCTACACCATCTCGGCGCAGGTCTACTCGAAGTATCAGGAAGTCCTGTATCAATCGAACCCCGGCCTGAACTATCAGGTGCTCGATCTCGCCGCCGGTCAGCAACGCCCGGTCACCGTGGCTCTCGAACGGAATCTTCCGTACGAGCAAGTCTCGCACACTCCGCAGCCCAAGGGGACTCCGCGGATTGTGACCCAGGAAGAGTTGATCACCTTGTTCCAGACGGTCTTGCAGCGGAACCCGACGCGGGCCGAGTTGCAGGCTTACCAGGACTCGATCAACTCGGGTGAGTCGTATACTGACCTGCAAGCCGACATCTACGGTCACCCGTCGTTCTTTGTGCAGGTCAACCGCGACAAGCAGCAGTACATCCAGCGGCTCCACGAGATGGTTCTCGGTCGTCCGGCGGATGCGGATGAACTCGCTTACTGGATGAAGCGTTACGACGCGAACCAGGGGCTGCGGGCCGATGTGGCTCGTGAGTTCATCGTGGCGAACGACAAGCCGAACTAAGGCTTTTCGTAGAAGTTGTACCTCCCCACGAGGTGCCGGATCTCTGTCCGGCACCTCGTTTTTTTAATGACAGGTGCTCAGGCCACTGGCGGGAATAAAAGAACCCGTAGGTCAGCCTTTCCAGGCCGTCCATGATCGGTGTTTAAGGCCAGACGGTCTGGAGAGACGCGCCCGACAAAAGTCCCCGGCGAGGTTCCCCGGTCAATCCCTTTGTCGCTTCGCAACCCAGATGCTCAAGGCCGCGCCTGAATCACTCCGCCTAAATCCAAACAATTCGATTCAATTGTGGATCGCCCTTCTTAGCGACTGTTGCAATCCAGTCCGCGTTGTGGGGGGAGTAAACGAAACGATCAGCATGGCTCATTGTACGACGATTGATCTCTTTGGTCAGTTGGGCTTGTGGATTTTCAAATACTGTTGTACACGGCCTGCCTGAGCGATGCTCGCCAATCAGTGCAACATCTTTCGATAGTGAAAATGTGAACTCTGAATCGATAGTTCCGACGCCCACCCCGCCTTTCTCGTCAAAGATATGTGCAGGCGTATCGCACGTCACGTAGAACATCGACGAAGGAGCAGGCACGATGTGCCAAGTCATGTTCAAAATGCACTTTACAGTTGACTCTGTCCAGAACGGCACTTGAATCAGATCTTGCAAGCTTTTTGGGAGTTCCTGGGAGTACTTCTCTTCCGCAGCCTCTTGCTCCTTGAGCAGAGCGAGGGCCGGTTCGACATCAGCACCATTCTCAAGAATGCGCCTCTCGATTTCATCCCTAAACTCTGCTTGAACATCGGTCAAAGTATCACGAGTCAATACCTGCATTTCTTTCCGTTTGCGTGGCCCCCGGTTCGCCATAATCATCATATGAATTGCGAGCTGTGACCGTTCGGCATGATCAAGAATCTCTCGTCTGAGTAGTTTATCAATCGCGTTGTTTCCAGGGACTTCGATGCAGTCCCCTAAAGCTTGCTCAGTGTCTGGAGCATAGTAGTCTCGCTCTTGAGCGGTGTTTTTGATTGCCACTTCTTTGAATTGTCCGGATTGCTTGTCGTACATCCAGATGCTCTTTGGTTTCGCTGGGATCTCAAACGATCTGAGATGCCTCTGTGGAACGTAGTGATGCCCCATTGCTTACCTCGACATTTGCGGGTTGCTTCGGTTGAGTCGTCGAGTACCACTCGTCGAGGACTGCCCCCTCGCTCTACTGAATGATCATCTTCTTGTGCGGAAGTGACCGTTGACGTGCGTCGAGTATTTCGCGGAGCGTTTCAGGGCGTTCCACCCAGATCGCATAC
>JAYSVZ010000595.1:0-3931 GCA_043718305.1 Planctomycetota bacterium
CGCGGCGGTGGTTGACCACTTTAGTGACGCCCTCGTGAAGAACCCCGTGGTCGGGAAGACTTCCAAGAACCCCAGCCTCAGAGAGTGGCACACGAACAATCTGGGCAGGTTGCCGGGGTTGAAGTTCATGCGAACCCTGTGGGTCTGCGCCGTCGCGGGCGGGCCGTTCAAGTATACCCCTACGAAGCCGGGAAAAACGGAACTCGGTCTTGAAGAGGCGCATCGTGATCTCAGTATCTCGCCCGAGGAATTCGACGAGGTCGCCGCCGAACTGGGGCGCACCCTTGACTCCCTCAAAGTGCCTCAGCAAGAGAAGGGAGAAGTTCTCGCCGCCTTCGCAGCGCACAAGAACGAGGTGACGGCAGGCTCCAAGGCGAAGTGATTGTCCCGCAGCCGCCGGGTGCCACTGTCGGCAGAAACTCCACAGTCGAATGAGGGCTGCTTTGGGGTGGCACTGGCGGTCGCATTGGGCTGCCAGTGTTGACGAGCGTGAACTGTCTCCCTCAATGCGATTGGGCCGTGCCGAGTGGTTATTTCACGGGAACGATTTCGAAGGCGTTGGCTTTCATCACGAGCGTCTGGGCCACTTCGGCGTCGAGCGCGGGGAGCTTGGCCAGGCGCTCGGTGATGATCGACTGCTTCTTGGCTTCCAGTTCAGCTGCGGGCACTGCTTCATAGACCCAACTGGGGACGTTACTCAGCACGATACCGCGGAAGATTGCATCGTGATGGAAGCTGTTTTTCTTTTCGACCGCGGCCTTCACCGCTTTCGCCTGCTCCGCGATCGGCCCATCGGCGAGTGCTCCCGCAGCGAGGTTGGCTCCCGACGCGAGTTGCTCGTGGGTCAGCTCGGCGACCTTTTTGCCGCCGATGCGAACTTCGTACTTCCCAGCGGCAAGGCCCGTGACTTTCAACCGATAGTCATTGAGTTCTTCCAGGATGGGAGCATGCGGCAGGATGTTGGCGGCTTCGGCGGGAAAGAACGGCAAGGCTCCATCGAGCCGGGAGAAGCTGAGCCCGCCCTCTTTCGCGGTCACTCCCTCAATCTGGCAGTTCGTGGCGGATACGACTTTACTGGCAGCGGCATCGATCTCGACGGATGAGACGAGTGCCGGGAAGCTCAACCCCTTGAGGATCGACGCGGCCATCAGAGCCTGTCCCGGGGGGCCGGGATGAACGGCGTCCCCCGCCGTGATGCGGTCGTACTTCGACCCCTTGGCCCGGGCCCCATCCAATACGGCAAGGTACGGATGAAACTGGTCGACGAACAGTCCTTCATTCTTGTCGGCGATGACCTTGACGCCGTCCGAGAATTTTTCGAGGGTCTGGTTGTAGCCGACGAGTGCGGTCGGCCCTTGATCGCCGCTGTCGAGGGGCTGCGGCGTGACCCAGGCACAACGGATATGGGCCGCCTTGGCCTTATCGGCCATCCCTTGCAACCCATCCATGTAGGGCTTGAAGACGTTGTCATTGAAGCCGCCGTAGCCGCCATCATTCATGCCGAAGTCGGCGGTCATCGCTGTTGGCTTGTGAATCAGCACATCGCGCGCGAACCGGGAATTGCCACCCGGCGATCGGTCGCCGCCGATCCCCACGTTGCGAAACGTCAGCTTCCAGTTCGGGAACCGCGTGACGGTCCACATCTCGACGTAGTTCGAGTAGAGATGCTGCTCGGTGATGCTGTCGCCAATCATCACGACGACATCGCCGTCACGAAAGAAGAAGTCCGCTGCCGAGACCGATGTGGCCCCCCAGAGAGCCAGAACGGCAACACACCACTGCATGAACTTCGGCATGAATTCAGACCTCTAAGCGTTTCGAGGGGACACTTAATGCCAGTTTCTCGATGCGACACATCAACCGCAACGCATGAACTTCGATTTTTTCCAGTTTCGCTCTCTGGTATCCTCCCCCGCTTCGAACTGGATCGACTGACTGGTCGTCCGGGAGGGTTGTGGCGGAGTCTGATTCGTGTCCTTGATCGTGCAGAAGTTCGGTGGAACCAGTGTCGGAACTCCAGAGCGGATTCTGTCCGCAGCTCGGCGCGCCGTCGCTGCGAAACGCGCCGGGCATCAAGTGGTGATGGTCTGCTCCGCCCGTGGCAAGAAGACCGATGAGCTGATCGATCTGGCCAATGAGATCTCCGCGACGCCCCAGCCGCGCGAGATGGACATGTTGCTCTCGATCGGAGAGCAGGAGGCTGTGGCCTTGGTGGCGATGGCGATTGCGACGTTGGGTGAGCCCGCGATCAGCCTGACCGGGCAGCAAATCGGGATTATCACCGACCAGACCTATACCAAGGCCCGGATCAGCCAAATCTCGACGGAGCGGCTGCGGAAGGAGCTGAACGCGGGGAAGATCGTGGTCGCCTGTGGCTTTCAAGGGATCGCCGAGAACGGTGACATTACAACCCTCGGGCGGGGCGGCAGCGACACGACCGCCACAGCACTGGCGGCAGCGCTCGAAGCGGATGAGTGCGAGATTTACACCGATGTCGACGGGGTCTACACGACCGACCCGCGGATCGTGCCCGATGCTCGCAAGGTGTCCCGCATTTCCTATGACGAGATGCTGGAGATGGCCAGCCTGGGAGCGGGTGTGATGCACTCGCGGAGTATCGAGTTCGCCAAGAAGTTCGATGTGGCCCTTCGCGTGCGGCACTCGCAGAACGACAATGAAGGAACCTTGATCGCCTCGACCGGGGAAGAATTGGTTCGCAGCGTGACCGGGATGGCTCTCGTCCGCGATGAAGTCCGCGTGAGCCTGTGTGATATTCCCGATCGGCCCGGGGTCATGAGCCTGATCTTCGCCAAGATGTCGGCCCGCAAGATTCCGGTCGACATGGTGGTCCAAAACGTATCCGCCAATAACAAGGCCGAGGTCTCGTTTACGGTCGATGCCAGTGAACTCGCGGAAACGCTGACGGCTGCTCAAGAGGCAGTGAACGAACTCGGCGAAGGCGCGGTGATGAGCGGCACCAATTTGGCCAAGGTCTCCGCCGTCGGGGCGGGAATGAAGTACAGCTCGGGTGTCGCCGCCCGGATGTTCCGCTGCTTAGCCGATGCCGGGATCAACATCCAGATGATCTCGACGAGTGACATCAAGGTCTCGGTCCTCGTCGATCGTAACATGAGCGAGCAAGCGCTCCGCACGGTCCACAATGGGTTTCAATTGCAGTCGGCCAACCCGGCTCTTGAGCTGCGGGCTGGTCCCGCCCGCGTCGCGGCGACGGCCTCAGCTCAGGCGAGTGAGCAGGAGCGACTCGCCCTTGTGGTAAGCCGCCTAAGCCGGATGGAAGACATCGTTGTCAGTGAAGTCTTCCTCGACGAATCCCAAGCTCGCGTTACGGTCCACAATGTCCAGGACCGACCCGGCATCTCGGCGGAACTATTCGAGGCGGTCGCCAAGGCCGGGGTTTCGGTCGACATGATCGTCCAGAACGTCAGCCGCAACTCGACGACCGAAGTCTCGTTCACGGTCGAAGTGGGCGACCTGCCGAAGTGTGAAGCGGCAATCCAGCCGCTGGTCCAGCGCTGGACCGGGTCAGCGTTGAGCCACGAACGAGAGATCGCCTTGTTGTCGGTGAATGGCATCGGACTGCGCACGCACACGGGCGTCGGCGAGCGGATGTTTAAGGCTCTGGCCGAGGCGAAGATCAACGTCAAAATGGTCAATACCTCCGAGATCCGGATGAGCGTCGTCGTGGCCAAGGGGCAGGGGGCTGCGGCCTTGGCGGCGCTGCGGAAGGCGTTTGCTTTGGTGTAGGCTATCGGTCAGCCTTGGCTGGGAGAAAGGCTGGCCCCTTGGGCCGGAAGAGTGGGGATCCCTAGGTAAGCATTTTTAGAATTGGTCTTCAGTGAGAATTCACCCTCAACTCGGAGTGGGGAACACTAATCTTCACTGATCTTCACTAATCCCGAATAGCATTAGT
>JAYSVZ010000596.1:0-3930 GCA_043718305.1 Planctomycetota bacterium
TCGAGTTCCTTGCGAAGCTTCGGGATCGGAGCCCAAGCCTTGTTCAGGCCCGGCACGATTTGCGGCATGAACTGAATCGCACCGAAGGCTGCTCCATACCCGCAGGCGAACAGTAGGGCTGTCACGATCGAGGTGCGGGCCAGTTTGCCCTGGAAGATGTCTCCCAGTGAAGCTCGCTTGAGGGTTCCGGCCAGACGTTTCTGCTCCCAGATCGGTGACTCAGGCAGGAACGGGCGAATGAGGATCAACGGAATGGCTGGCAATACCCCGGAGATCAGCGTGTACCGCCACGCGGCATGGTCTCCAAAGATCGTGGGCAGACTGGTGCCGTACTTGACGCACAGTCCGTACGCCACCGTCACCAGCAAACCGCCGAACGAAGAAAACGCCTGCGTATACCCCAGCACCTTCTCACGTCGTTGAGGGTCCGGGAACAACTCGGCCAGCCAGGCCACTGCCGCCACGAATTCCACACACACACCAATGAACGTCGTGCAGCGGAAGAACAACAGCATCGGAGCCGAGGTCGCGAACCCCGAGGCCGCCGCCGAGAACGCGTAGAGCAGGATGCTCCATGTCAACACCCGTCGCCGCCCCAGCCGGTCGGTCAGCATGCCCCCCATCAAGCCGAATGTGCCTCCACACAGGGCACTCCCCCACATGATGTAGGCATTCCATTTCAGGATCTCGTTGAACCCCGAATCGGTGTCTGCGTCGACCTTTAGAAGCTCGGTGAGCGCGGGCCGCGAGATCAGCGGAAAGACCAGCAACTCGTAGATGTCAAACGCAAACCCCAGAGCTGCGATCGCACAGATCAACCACTGGACTGAAGTCAGTCCCGGTTTCGTCGTTGACGTTTCACTCATCCCGCCAGCTCCCGCGAGTCGTTCATCGGTGTCGAGAATGGCCACTGGAGCCAGCTTGGAGTGTAGGCCAGCGTCTAGACGACCGCAATTCGAGGGAGTACAGGCCATCAAGACCTTTCAAGGAGTTGGTCGCAGAATAGGGGCCGCAAGAAACACAAAAAAAGCAAATAGAGAGTTGGCCTCTGTCTTGCGTTTTTTGAGTTTCTTGCGGCCCATTCCTCGTCACCGATCGGCTAGGACTCGGCCCCAGCTGCGTTTGGGTTGCGGTCCGAGGCGGCGCTGCGACTTTGGATTTCCTTCAGCAAGGTGACATATTGGCCAGCCGTGGGTGGTCGTTGTGGTGCTTCGCCAACACTTGGATCAGACATCCCGTCAGCGTCGAAGTCGTTTTCTGCGGGTGTCGCAGTCGCTAACATTCCTCGGGGATGAGCCGAGATAATTCATCTCCCCGCAAGGCCGCGATTCTCCGTCAAAAGCAACGACCTCTCGCTGGCACACTGGCGATCATCGATCCATCACATCGGGCGACCCCATGAATTCGCGACCACTCATTGCGTGTCTGATCCTCATCTTTGGGTCATCGGTTCAGGCGGCAGACTATGACCTCGTGGTCTACGGCGGCACCTCAGCGGGGGTGATCTCGGCGGTCCAGGCTCAGCGGATGGGGAAGACGGTGGTGATCGTCGGGCCGGACAAGCATCTCGGCGGACTATCAGCGGGGGGACTCGGGTTCACGGACACGGGGAACAAGGCCGTCATTGGCGGTCTCGCTCGCGAGTTCTATCAACGGGTCTGGAAGCACTACGACACGGACGCCGCTTGGAAGTGGCAAAAGAAGTCCGAGTATGGCGGCAAGGGGCAAGGGACTCCCGCGATTGACGGAGCGGAGCGGACGCAGTGGATCTTTGAACCCCATGTCGCCGAACAGGTCTTCGAAGACTTTGTCAAAGAGGCTGCCATTCCGGTGCATCGCAACGAGTGGCTCGATCGCGAGAAGGGGGTGAAACTGATCGGTGGTCGGATCGTCTCGATCACCATGCTCAGCGGGAAGATCTTCACGGGGAAGATGTTTATTGATGCCACCTACGAGGGCGACCTGATGGCGGCAGCCAGGTGTGACTTTCACGTCGGACGCGAGGCGAAGAGTGTCTACGGTGAAGAGTGGAACGGGATTCAACTCGGCGTCTTGCATCACCGGCATCACTTTGGGGCTGTGAAGACACCGATCAGCCCGTACTTCATTCCCGGCGATGCGCAGAGCGGACTGTTGCCGGGTGTCAGTGCTGAACCCCCAGGTGAATATGGCCAAGGCGACAATCGCGTCCAAGCTTACTGCTATCGCATGTGCATGACCAAGCATGACCCCAACCGCGTCCCGTTCCCCAAGCCCGCGGGCTACGACCCGCAGCGATACGAACTGCTGCTGCGGGTCTTACAAGCGGGCTGGCGCGAGGCTCTGGAGAAGTTCGATCCGATCCCCAACTTGAAAACCGACACCAATAACCACGGCCCCGTGAGTACCGACAACATCGGGATGAATTACGACTACCCCGAGGCCAGCTACGAGCGACGCCAGGAAATCCTCCGCGAACATACGACCTACCAGCAAGGCTACATGTACTTCATCGCCAACGACCCGCGCGTGCCGGAAGATGTCCGGTCCGTGATGGCGAAGTGGGGTCTGGCGAAGGATGAGTTCACTGACAACGGAAGCTGGCCGCACCAGATCTACGTCCGCGAGGCCCGCCGACTGATCGGATCGTTCGTGATGACCGAGAACGAACTACTCAAGAAGAAGCCAACTCCTGATTCGGTCGGGATGGGGTCGTACACGATCGACTCACATAACATCCAGCGGTACATCACCCCCGAGGGGTTCGTACAGAATGAAGGCGATATCGGTGTCGGGCTGCGCGGGCCTTACGAGATCGCTTATGGGGCGTTGGTCCCGAAGAAGGGGCAATGCGGAAACCTGCTCGTCCCGGTCTGCGTGTCGAGTTCGCACATCGCCTTCGGTTCGATCCGCATGGAACCGGTCTTCATGACCCTCGGCCAGTCTGCCGCCACAGCTGCCATCCTCGCCATGGATGCAGGGCAGACGGTTCAAGAGGTGCCCTACGCGAAGCTCCGCGAGCAGCTACTCAAAGACGGCCAGATTCTCGAATATGCCGCGCCCGCCAACGCCCAAGCTCCGACCCAGGGAGCCAAACGTGTCCTCGCCAAGGACCTTCCCGGGGTCGTCGTCGACGATACCCAGGCGACTCTCATCGGCGATTGGTCAAGTAGTACCTCCAACGGAAGTTTTGTGACCGACGCCTATCGCCACGACGGGAATGCTGCCAACGGCCAATTCTCAGCCCGCTTTGAAACCAAGCTTCCGAAGGCGGGGGTCTACGAAGTCCGCGTCGCCTACTCCGCAAACCCCAACCGGGCGACAAACGTCCCCGTGACGATCACTCATACCAAGGGAACCAGCACCGCGACAATCAATCAGCAGAAGTCTCCGCCGATCGAAGACCTGTTCATCTCCCTTGGAAAGTTCGAGTTCACCGCCGACCAGCCCGCTGTGGTGTTGATGACGAATACCCAGACCAATGGGTATGTGATTGTCGACGCCGTGCAGTGGGTGTTATCGAAGAACGATTAGTGCTTCACCAAGGCGTAAAGTATGGGTTGGAGTCCAGCCTTTAGGCTGTTCCGGACAGGCTAAAGCCTGGACTACAACCCCCACTTTAGGGTGGACGAGGCACTAGACCACCACAGCGGAATTGAAGCATCACCGACGCGATCTTCGCCAAGCCTCCCTCTTCCGCCCCAACGGGGCAGCCACAAACCAGCCTGGGGAAAGCGACCAGCGGGAGCGCCGCCCCAGGTCTCGGAGTTGTCGTAACGCTCCCAGCCCTGAAAGGGCGAAACAAGGGCTGGGTCTCGCCTTGTGCCGCCCTTTCAGGGCTGGCCGATCAAGGCGGACTCGATTCCCAGGGCGTTGCCCTAGGCTGGTATGTCGGTGCCCCTTCAGGGCTGAAGAGGACTCACCTCTGGTGTTCTCTACGGAAGAGTCACT
>JAYSVZ010000597.1:0-3923 GCA_043718305.1 Planctomycetota bacterium
CCGTTGCTCGACAGCTTCACGGGACTCGGGATGTCGGCCAGTTCCGCGATATCGGTCAGCGTCTCGGCGTCCCCGGTTCCGGCGACCTGCTGCACGATGACCGCTGGGTCAGTGGGGAGGCCGAAGCGTTCGGAGGCGACCTCGACCCACCAGACCTCGCCCGCCTTGGCCTCGAACTCGAACAGGTCGACATCGGCAGCCGTGGCGAAGCTGCCGGAGATGTCGCACGGGAGGGTGATCTTTTGGACCTGATCCCGCGTGTTGTTCGGCTCGGACTCCGTGACTGCAGATTGCTCGGGCAGTCCCGTTGGGGGCCAGGAGAAGGAGCTGACCTTGCGCGTGGAGGGCTGGCGCGTGGCGACGGCATCGGCTGTGAGTTCGCGGAGGGCGAGGCGGTAGAAGAATGCGGGTCCGCCTTGGAAGGTGAGTTCGTGGACCTTGATCACGTACTTGCTGTCCTCGGGGAGTGTGTAGTCGAGAACCCCGCTGCGACGTTCGACGACCAGATCGCGACCGGCTGCGTCGGCGATCACGACCACCGCTTCGAGCTTGGAGTCGATCCCGCGCGAAGCGACATCGACGAAGACTCGCTGGCCTTTCTTTCCCTCAAAGGTGTAATGGTCCGCCGAACGAGAACCCATCACCGCGTTGCACACCGAGTTCAGCGGCAACTCCATCGCGGTGGCGAGCGAGGTATTCCCCGCCTTCTGATTGAGTTCCGGGAGCGTCCCCACCGAGAAGATACGCGACGACGACAACCCCAACCGCGTCCGCACACGGGACTCGTACACGCCGACCGGACAACCGGCAGCGATGGTGACCACGTATTGATTCGGGACCGGCTTCCCAGCCGCATCGAGCTTGGGAGTGGCTGTGAGATGCGGGTCGGAGAAGAGGAACTCGCCGAGGTCTTCGAGCGACTCCCCGCTGATGGTGATCTCGACTTGCGTGCCGACGGTCCCGCCCATCGGCATGGTGGTCAGCAACCGCGGCGCGGGGAGACCCACTGACTGGGCGTGGGATGGGGATGTGAGGCACAGTGCCGCGAGGGCGATTAGTCCCGATGCGAAGATGTGTTTCATGGTTGGCTCCCTCTGTACCCCGAAGGGGTTGCAGGTGATAGCCCAGGGTTGGCGACCAACAGGAGCCGACCCTGGGTTTGGGGGTTGCGTGAGATCGAACTCTGAAGTGTTTCTACTCTGAAGTCATGAGTGTACAACCCCTTCAGACAGGGCTTCCAAGGCGTGCGTCTGGGTGAATCACTTGCGCCGGATTGAGTTGAGTCATGTCAAGGTTCCATCATGTGAATGGGAGGACGTCGGTCGGAAGCCCGACTCGCATAAAAAACCTTGCGAACGCCTGGGCCAAATGTTCGCGGTAGGGAGGCAGAAGCCGTAATCGAGGTGACTGACCCATGGCCAATGATTTGGCGACAGTCAAATGGAGACCGAACAGCGATCGAAAATCACAAACCCAGAAATCCGATTCGTGACCTGGCAGTGTACATCGATTGAGTAGGTGATACCCTGGGAAATACCCACGACGCAAGTCTTCTCTCCCACGCTTGCTACCGAACTGGTCGACCTTTTCAGACAGTTCATCGAGTGCGAAAATCGGGCAGACCTGAACGATCTCCAACTTCTTGTTCGCGAGATCACAGGATTGACTCACGATGATTGCGTTTATACAGAGACTCTCCACATCGCCCAGTGCCGTCGGGCGAATCATGGGACAATCCATCATGAGATCACCTTGCTCAAGTTCGCCTCCACTCACGAGGCCATACCAGGGATACGGATCACTCATTGGAATCCTCCGGAAAAATCAAACAGGGAGGCAGTCTTCCCCCATCACGAATCGGAGTGTTGATGACCTGGCGGCGAAAGGGGCGCTCGAAGTCGACCGGCTCGTCGATCTCTGACACCTCATCACACATGGGCGAGGGACTCAATCTTGGCATGGTGACTCCCGATGAGTCACGGACATCCAGCACCACCATCACTTTTCGCCCTTCCAGATCGGTGAGAGATTCGTCGAAACGGAGTTGGCCGTTCGTCACTTCGGCAGGAAATGGGCGGTGGATCATGTCATGTCTCCTGTCAGGTGAGAGTTCGATTCTCGATTGTATCACGGGCGCGACCATTCAGGTCAGTGATTGAACAGGAACTCCTTCGTGTTCACCAGCGCCCAGATCAGATCCTGGAAATTCTCCCTCGCGGCTTGCTGCGTGTCGATCGGCTGCCCTTCGGCGTTGAGGCGGGGCTCGGCCAGAAAGTCCAGCGCGTGTTTGAGTTCATCCGAGCGCGGCTCGCGAGAGAACGCCACGAGGTACAGCTCGCGGACCTTGGCTTCGGCGGGTTTCTCCTCCTTGGCGAGGCGCTCGGCACGCCCCGTGGGACTGGCCAGCTTCGATCGCAGCTCGCCCGAGTTAATCAGGTGCAGACTCTGCGCGAGGCTCGATGATTGCACTCGCTCGCACTCGCACACGCTCTCCGCCTCGGGGCGACCGAAGACTCGCAGAAACTGCGATGAGCGGTTGTAGCTGTTGTCGGGCAAGGCCACCGCTCGCGTGCCGGCGGGGAGGTTGGCGAAGTCGGTTTGCGTTCCCGACAGATGATCGATCGCGTCGAGGAGGACTTCCGCCTGGAGCCTTCGCGGGTAGTAGCGCGAGTAGTTTTGCCGGTCAGCCAGATTGTGTTCGTTCGGCGTCGCACTCAGCTGATAGGCATTCGAGCGTGTGATCACCCGCACGAGTTCCTTCAGGTCAAACCGGCTCTCGATGAAATGCTTTTCCAGGGCTGCCAATAACTCGGGATTCGTCGGAGGATTGGTGTCGCGGATGTCATCCTCGGGCTCAATCAGTCCGCGCTGAAAGAAGTGCTTCCAGTACCGATTGACGAGGGCCTTCGCAAAGAACGGGTTCTGGGGGCCGCTCATCCAATCGGCCAGCTTCAGTCGCGGGTCTTCGTCGGCGGTGATCGCGGGGATCGCATCGCCCAGCGCAGCGGGCTTGAGCGACAGGCCGGTCTTGATGTTGCTCGCGGTGGCGATCCCGCGCTTGTGGAAGATCAGGTCTTCCCCCCGCGTGGCCGATGGCTTGCGGCCCACCTGGCTGAAGAAAGCCGAGAACGAGTAGTAATCGTCCTGGCTCCAGCGCTCGAACGGGTGATGGTGGCACTGGGCACACTGCATCCGCACGCCGAGGAAGAGCTGGGCCACGTCTTCCAGTTGTTGCTTCGGCTCCTTGACCCGCTTGTACCACGCGACCGGCGGATTGCCGATCACGGTGCCGGTGGCTGCGAGGAGTTCGCGGACGAGTTGATCGTACGGCTTGTTCGCCAGCAGGCTATCGCGGACCCAGGCATGGAACGCGAAGTTCGAGATCGTGTCGCTGGCATCGTCCCGCCGGTTCTTCAGCAGAGCGGTCCACTTGTTGGCAAAGAAGTCGGCGTAGTCGGGACTCTTGAGCAGGTCATCAATCACGAGGTCACGTTTGTTGGCCTCGGTGCTGGCGAGGAACTTCGCCGTCTCTTCTTCGGTCGGCAATCGCCCGGCGATGTCGAGCGAAACCCGACGAATGAAGGTCGTGTCATCACACACCGGTGAGGGCGGCACGCCGATCACCTTCAGGTTCGCAAAGACCTGGTCATCGACAAAATTCCGCGACGGCGGCAACTGCTCGACCGGAGCCCCCAGCGGGATCGAGGCACTGAACACAGCTACCTTCCCCTGATAGCGGACCATGACCGCGGCCTTCCCCGTGATGTCGCTGGTCTTCACAAGGCCGCGATCGGTCACCTCGGCCATGCTGGAGTCATTCGATTCATAGATCGCCAGCGGGGTCACATCGCGGGTGGAGCCGTCCGAGTATTTGGCGATGGCGGTGAGCTGTTGCTCCGCTTGGCGAGCGATCGTCCCGCGCT